>URWP01000107.1 GCA_900551645.1 uncultured Bacteroides sp. | reverse complement strand
CTATTTTTATGCTTTATAGGCTACCGGAAAGTGAACGGGTATGCTCCGGAATATGTACATCTGCATATTGTTCTTTTTTACCATGTTACAAATATAAAGAATCTTGTCTTTGATGGACAAATCTTTACGCTAAATTGACATAGGGTTTGCTAATAAGTTCTAATACTGAGTGATATGGACAAATGAATGAGCCTTTTTTCCAAACCAGAAGGTTTATAGAAGACTACTTTTACTTCAAAATCTCTAATTAAACGAACTATGAAGGTAAAAAGTATTCTCGTAATCGGTTTGTGCTGTGCTACATTATTTTCATGCCAGCAAAACCGACAGACACAACAAGGTGGCGGTGATTATCCGCTTCTGACATTGAAACCGGAAGACAGGCAGCTTTCCGTGAAATATTCTGCCGTAATAGAAGGAAAACAGGATGTAGAAGTACGTCCACAAGTTTCGGGTACCATTACACAGGTATTAGTAGAAGAAGGTGCTCCTGTACATAAAGGGCAGGTCTTGTTTGTGATTGATCAAGTTCCTTATAAAGCTGCTCTACAGAAAGCACAGGCAACTGTTGCTACAGCTGAAGCCAATGAAGCAATTGCCAAGCAGACATTGGATGGAAAACTGTCACTCTATGAGGATAAAGTAATTTCTGATTTTGAACTGCGAACAGCACAGAACGAATATAAAAGTGCTCAGGCTGCTTTGTTACAGGCTCAGGCAGAACTGACAGACGCACGGAACAATCTGTCATATACTGAAGTAAAAAGTCCGGTAGACGGATATGCCGGTATGACTTCTTATCGTATAGGTGCTCTGGTCAGTGCGTCTATGACTGAACCTCTGATTCGGGTTTCCGATAATTCAGAGATGTATGCTTATTTTTCTTTAACTGAAAAACAGGTACTTACTCTGACAGCACAATACGGTTCACTAGATCAGGCTCTTGCTTCTTTTCCTGAAGTTTCACTGGAACTGAACGATGGAAGTACCTATACCCAAAAAGGGAAAGTCGATGTTATTAGTGGTATTATCGACAAGACAACAGGAACAGTCAGTATGAGGGCTGTGTTTAAGAATCCTGATAAACGGTTGATGAGCGGCGGATCTGCAAATATCATCGTGCCGTATGAACGGACACAGTGTATTGTTATTCCTCAAGGAGGAACATATGAAATTCAAAATCGCATCTTTGCTTATAAAGTAGTGGATGGAAAGGCCGTTTCTACTCCTATCGAGGTATTTGAAATCAATGACGGTGCAGAATATATTGTCGAAAAAGGATTACAGGCGGGTGAGGTTATTGTATCCGAAGGAGCCGGATTACTGAAAGAGGGTACTGTAGTCAGTACTTCCCATAACAACGCACCACAAACCGATAAAAAGGAGGAATAATCATGAACCTGCAGCATTTTATTGCCCGGCCGATTCTGTCTATTGTAATTTCGGTCGTTATTCTGGTGGCAGGACTTATTGGACTTTATGCCCTGTCAGTGGAACAGTATCCTGACATTGCACCACCTACTATCCGTGTGTCTACTACTTATAGTGGTGCTAATGCTGAGGCGGTACAGAAAAGTGTTATTGTACCGTTGGAAGAAGCTATTAATGGTGTAGAAAATATGACTTACATGACTTCCACAGCCAGTAATACAGGTAGTGCTGAAATTACGGTTTATTTCAAGCAAGGAAGTGATCCGGATATGGCTGCTGTAAATGTGCAGAATAAGGTTTCTACAGCTACTTCCCTGTTACCGGCCGAAGTGACCAAAGTGGGGGTCACTACTATGAAGCGTCAAAGTAGTATGTTGAAAATTTTTGGTCTTTATAGTCCGAATGGTACTTACGATAGAAACTTCCTGACCAATTACCTTAGTATTAATATTAAACCTCAGATACAACGTATATCAGGAGTCGGTGAGGTAAATGTTATGGGCGGTGATTATGCCATGCGTATCTGGTTGAAGCCTGATGTTATGGCACAATATGAGTTAGAACCCAGTGATATAGAAGCTGCCTTATCCAGTCAGAACATCGAGGCCTCTACTGGTTCTATCGGTGAAGATTCCAAGAATGTATATCAATATACTTTGAAGTATCGTGGTAGATTGGAGAAAGAACAGGAGTTCGAAGAAATTGTTATTCGGGCTTATGATGACGGACGGGTTCTGAAACTGAAGGATATAGCTACAGTGGAACTGGGAGCGCAAAGTTATTCTTATACAGGAACAGTAAACGGAGCTCCGGGAACAACCTGTATGATTAATCAGACGGCTGGAACCAATGCGAACGAAATCATTACAGAAATAGACAAATACCTGGATGAATTGAAAGAGACTCTACCGGAGGATATGGAAATCGTAGAGTTGATGAGTACCAAGAACTTTCTTGATGCTTCTATCGATGAAGTAATCAAGACTTTGTTGGAAGCTATTGTATTGGTAGTACTTGTAGTGTATGTTTTCTTACAGAATCCTCGTTCTACCCTTATTCCTACCATCAGTATCTTTGTTTCCCTTATTGGTACCTTTGCGGCTCTTTACGTTGCAGGTTTTAGCATTAACCTGTTGACTCTTTTTGCTTTGGTATTAGCTATCGGTACCATTGTAGATGATGCCATTATCGTAGTGGAAGCTGTTCAAGTGCGTTTTGACGAAGGTTATCAATCGCCTTATAAGGCTTCTATAGATGCCATGACAGGTATTTCATCTGCGATTGTTACCTCTACATTGGTATTTATGGCGGTATTTGTTCCTGTTTCATTCATGGGTGGAACATCAGGTGTATTCTATACTCAATTCGGTATAACCATGGCGGTTGCTGTCGGTATTTCTGCCATCAATGCCTTGACCCTTTCACCTGCTCTTTGTGCTTTGATTCTGCGTCCTAATGAAATTCTGGTGGATGGTAAAAAAACAGAGTTTTCTACCCGATTCCGTTTAGCTTTCGATTCAGCTTTCAAACGTATTGTTTTGAAATACAAAAGTGGTGCAAAATTCTTTATCAAACGGAAATGGCTTGCCTGGACTGCATTTGCTTTTTCTGTTGGTTTACTTTTCTATTTTATGGGTACTACCAAGACCAGTCTCGTACCATCGGAAGATACCGGTTCTATCTTTATCAGCTTGGATTCTCCGGCCGGAAGTACTTTGGCGGAAACAGAAAGTATCATGAATAAAGTAGAAAAAGAATTATTGGAAATTCCACAAGTTGATAATTTTACTAAAGTAGCCGGTTTCGGTATGGGGTCAGGTAGTGGTGCTTCACATGGTATGTTTATTGTTAAGCTGAAACATTGGGACGAGCGACAAGGAAAAGAAAACAGCGTAGAAGCTATATCCAATGAAATTTATCGACGTACATCTTATATCAAGAACTGTAATTTGTTCGTTTTCTCACCTCCGATGATTTCTGGTTATGGAACGGGTAATAGTTTCGAACTTTACTTGCAGGACCGTTCCGGAAAAGGTATCGATGAACTCAGTAAGGTGACTACTAATTTTCTGGAAGAATTGAACAAGCGGCCTGAAGTACAGATAGCTTATACATCTTTCAGTGCGAATTTTCCTCAATATCAAGTGGATGTAGACGAAGCACAGTGTCAGCGTGCAGGTACTACAACCGAAGCCGTTCTATCTGTGCTTTCAGGCTATTACGGAAGTATCTACGCTTCCAATTTTAACCGCTTTACCAAGCTGTACCGTGTCATCATCCAGGCTCCGTCGGATGATCGGAAAAGTATGCAATCGCTCGACAATATTTTTGTAAAGACTTCCGGTGGCATGGCTCCGGTCAGTCAGTTTGTAAAGCTGACCAAAACATATGGAGCAGAATCACTGACTCGGTTCAACATGTTCTCTTCCATCAATATTCAAGGGATGCCGGCTGGTGGATACAGTTCTGGTGATGTTATCAATGCTGTGAAGGAAGTGGCTTCACAAACCTTGCCGACTGGTTATGGTTATGAGTTTTCTGGTATGACGCGTGAGGAAGAACAGATGGCTAATTCGCACGATACAGTTATCATTTATGGTGTATGTATATTGTTTATTTACTTGATTCTTTGTGCATTGTATGAAAGTCTATTCATACCGATGGCAGTTATTCTTTCTGTTCCGTTCGGATTGATGGGAAGTTTCCTTTTTGCCAGGTTATGGGGTATTGAAAACAATATCTATTTGCAGACTGGACTTATTATGCTGATTGGATTATTGTCGAAGACAGCTATTCTGTTGACTGAATACGCTACAGAACGGCGTAAAGAAGGTATGTCACTCACCCAAGCCGCTAATATTTCTGCAGCCGGTGTTCGTCTTCGTCCGATTCTGATGACTGCATTGACCATGATATTCGGTTTGCTCCCACTAATGTTCGCTTCGGGTGTAGGAGCTAACGGAAATACTTCACTTGGTGTGGGTGCTGTAGGAGGTATGATTATTGGAACCATTGCTCTACTGTTTGTTACACCTGCTTTTTTCATAACTTTCCAATACATTGAGGAACGGGTAATGGGTAAACGAAAAGAAGACAGAAAATTATGAGAAGAATAACCAATCTATTAATTATATGTATGAATGTGGTACTGCTTAGCAGTTGCCACATCTACCGGAATTACCAACGTCCGGAAAACCTACCGACCGACAGTCTGTTTCGTGAAGAGAACAACTTTCAGGGAACTGACAGTTTATCGTTAGGTGATCTTCCTTGGCAGGAAATATTTAAAGATCCGTTGTTGCAGAATTACATCAATTATGGTCTTGAACATAACACTGATATGCAGACTGCATTCCTACGGGTAGATCAAGCTAAGGCACAACTGAGGGAAGCGCGGCTTTCTTTCCTGCCTTCACTGACGCTTTCTCCACAAGGTACGCTGACCAGTACTGCTGGGAGCAAAACAGTGAAAACTTACGAACTTCCTATACAGGCTAGTTGGGAGGTCGATCTTTTCGGTAATCTTCGGAATGCCAAGAAAGGTACTCAAGCTACCTTATTGCAGCAACAGGCTTATCAACAGGCTGTTCGTTCAGAGTTGATTGCAAGTATAGCCAATACTTACTATTCTCTGTTGATGCTGGATGAACAGATAAATATCAGTTTGGCTACTTTGGAAGTCTGGAAAGAGCAGGTGCGGACCATGGAGGCACGGATGAAAGTGGGTGAAGAGACAGAAAATGCCATAACACAAGCTCGAGCCAGCCTGTATGAATTGGAAGCTACTCATAATGATTTGATCCGCCAACAACGGGAAACAGAAAATTCTCTTTGTACTTTGTTGGGAATGACTTCGCGTAGCTTAGAACGAAATAGTCTGAGTGAACAACAATTTCCGGAAACATTCAGTATTGGCGTTCCTTTGCGTCTGCTGTCTCGACGTCCGGATATTGTACAAGCTGAAATGACATTGGCCAATGCTTATTACACGACTAATCAGGCACGTTCTGCATTTTATCCGAGTCTGACTTTAAGTGGAAGTGCCGGATGGACAAATTCTCTTGGTCAAGCAGTGACCAATCCTGGAGATTGGATTCTTTCAGCTGTTGCATCACTTACACAACCTATTTTCAATCGCGGAAAGCTGATTTCCAATCTTCGGGTATCCAAAGATGAGGAACAAATAGCCTTGCTGAATTACAGACAGGCTCTATTGGATGCTGGGCAAGAAGTGAACGATGCTCTCTATGCTACCGAATCAATTCGAAGAAGTCTGGACAGTCATCAGAAACAATGTAAAGAACTGGAACGTACCGTGCAGACATCCGAAGCTTTATATCGTACAGGTAACGCTACTTATCTGGAACTGCTTACAGCCCGACAGTCCTTGTTGAATGCACAGTTGAATGTGGTTTCAGATAGCTTTACTCAGTGTCAGGCAGTCATTAACCTGTACCAGGCATTGGGTGGAGGATCTGAATGATTTGACGCATAGACTTCATGCAGGAGGACATAAGAAGAAAATCATGTTTTTGTGTTCTCCTGTTTAAAGGACCGATTCTCTTATTTTATTAAAAGACTTATTTTCTAATAATTTTAATATATGAAACGATTAGCATTATTGATTTTGGTCCTGCTAACGTTTGTGGCAGGCCAAGCGCAAACCACAGAAAAGAGAATTTATACACAAGCTGAGCAAAAAGCTGCTCAAGAGCGGGAAGAGCAGAAAAAGATGGAAGAAATACAGGATTTCATCCATTATGTTGAAGCTGTGAACAGTTTGGAAAAACTGGATTTTGTAGTAGAAGCAGACAAGTTGATTTTCAAGCATGGTGAGACGGCTTATGTTACTTCGAACACCAATTTTATTTCACTTTCAGATGATCAGGCTGTCGTTCAGATTGCTCCGTTCAATAATGGAGGTCCGAATGGTGTGGGAGGTATTACTTTGGAAGGAAGAGCTTCAAACATTAAAATACAGACGGATAAGAAAGGAAATATTACTTTTTCTATGAATGTTATGGGAACTGGTATCTCTGCCAGTATATCCATATCATTACTGAAAGGCAGTCACCGGGCAACGGTAACTGTTAATCCGAATTTCAGTTCAAATAGGATAACCCTTAGTGGTTACCTGATACCTAAAGCATATTCTACAGTATTTCAGGGGACTTCATTCTAATTCCTTATATAATTTGTGCAAAGGTCAGTTTCCACCCGATAAGCAGAGATTGTTACTACGAAGGAACTGACCTTTTTTTAGTTGAATACCTGTCAGATATGTATATTATGTAGCTCCAATAGCTCAGAAAACTCCAACTGATTTTCTGAAGTGTTCTGTTTTTAGACTGAGATGGAATAATTTGCAGAAAGTTACAATGCCATCGAGGTAGTTGTAATAACTGTTATTCCTATAAATACAGAGCAGTATTTACAACCGATTATTACTCAATGTTTTACAAGTAATAAGTCGGAAATATGATCGTTGTTTTTAATGGTACATTCTAAAGGGTGAAGATTTAACGCTTTTATTAATTCTTAACTTACTTTGGGTAACAATCTGGGCAGTTTCTTCTTTTTCAATGCAATTTGTATCCGATATTCCACTTCTTGTTTTAGTTCGTTGTTTATGCCGATAGCAAAGTTAGCATATTTTGCTTACATTATTAATACATAAAGGTAAAGTAGTTCCGGGCATCGAGTGGAGAAGCAAGGTGGAATATCTGCTGTTTTTTTGAAGAGTAAAAGAAAAGGGAGAATCGTTCGGTACATTACCGTCAGGTTCTCCTTTAAATTCTATTGAATATAATGTGTTTACTGTTTCTCTGTAAATGGAATAGCTTCCAAATACATATCCTTTAAGTTGATAATCACTTTGGAGAACTTTTCCAGTGCATTTAAGCCGATCACACCGTCTTCTGCGCCATCGGAAAAAGAGGTTGTCTTCAGTTGTCTAGTATGCAAATCAATACCTGTATTCACATTGACTGAATCAATCATTGTTGTGCCATTTCCTATACGAATTTTCATATGCGGCAACTTATAAGTGCGAGTAATTGATACTCCCCCAATTCCTGCCATACGGAGTGAATCGGGTACACCGGCTGAATCCACTTCTTTTTTGTGACGGTTGTACCAGGTAGGCTGCATATAAGTGTAGTAACAGCCTGTATCAAAATGGAAATAGACATGATTCCCGGTTTCGTCGGTCGTTTTTAACTGTAATCCTTCTGTATCAGTACGTAAAAGGTTGCTTTTAGCAAACGGATTCCGGGTTGGTATAGCCGGGACAACAAGTTCTCGGTGTGCAAAGTCCAACAGAATCTCTTGCATACAAAACATGACAGGAAGTCCGATAACAGGGGGAAGCTGAAATTTTTCATTATATTTATCGGCTTCTTCATGGCCTGTTTGGGTATCAATTACAGCAAAAGGCACATTCAGCCAAGTCAACCCGCCGATACGCAACGTGTCTGCAATGGCATAGCCACCTTCTTTCAGGCCTCCAACACCTGCCACTGTAATGTCAGTATCCAAAGAACGCAATCCATATTCCTTTGCCAATTTGGGAGTTATCAGGTTTCCGCCGGCTCCTGTATCAAACAGAAAATGCCCTTCTTTTCCATTGATGCTTCCATCCATTTCAATGGAGTGTTGCCCATCATTATCATCAATAACCATCGGAATATGGTATTCATCCGATTCATGAAGTGGTTGATAAAAAGAACCGCATGCTGCCAGAGCACGATACTGCTGTGCTTGAGCTTTATATGGTTCAGTTAGGGTGCTATCAGTTCTCATTGCGGTCAGTTGGTCATAGAGATTCTGAAGAAGATCGGCTGCATCATTGTAATGCCCGATTCTTGCCAGATTAGTACTTAACAGAATAACCATACTCATGGTTTGATCTCCCAACTCTTGTTGATGATTGTTCAGCAAATCAGCAAGTACGGTACATGCCGAGTCCGGTCGGTTAAAATAATGATGCGCCATGGCAGTAGCTAATTGCCGTAAAAATGGCGATATGGAATCGGCAGGAGCTGTTTTCAACTCATGTTCCAATTCAAACCAATTACTTTCATTGATAAGCTGTCCGATTCGTACATCGGCATTCTGAGCCTGGATGTTTATTGAAACAATCAAGCATGAAGCAAGTAACAATTTTTTTAACATAAGATTGTAATATGATTTAATGTTTTTGTATATTTTGTTCATTTCCTGTTAAATTCCAGTTCTTTCTCAATTTCTAATCGTAAGCAGGCTACCTCGGGAGTCTTTAGGCAAGGCTTATACTAATTCATAATCGGAAATTCCGATAGGCTTCTGAATA
>URWP01000106.1 GCA_900551645.1 uncultured Bacteroides sp. | reverse complement strand
CCCCAGCCGATAAAATTGTCGTAGCGGAAAATAGTATGCTTACAGTTTTATGGCAATGGATGTTATAATAAGTTTGAATTATGAAAAAGTGGAGTAAAGTATGGATTGCTTTTTGTGTATTAACTGTGGGAAGTATTTTCCCAATGCAGGCACAATTCTTGAAGAATCTTAAAAAGGCAGTAGAAAATGTTGGTAAAGAAGTAGATAAAGTGATGGGAAATTCATCGGATGTCAATTCTTCCCAAAGTAATGAGGGTAATGCTGTTCAACAGGAAGTCAAGGAGCAGAATCTAGAATTAGAAGGATTGCCTTGTGGAAATTTTGGGACAGATGTAGCTAAAGAAACATGTGTGTCTTTCCATGAAACGGCTTCTACAAAAAAAATAGTGTTGGATGAGACATATGGTATGAATTGTGGCGATTTTTCTTGTGGATTGGCTTTCATACATACTAACAAGAATGGATCTTTCTATATAAATGAGAAAGGTGACAAAGTTTTTGAGGTATCTGATAAAAGCATATATAACCGTGCTGATATGGAGAAGATGAAATTCGGGAATAATCGTGTTATCGATTGTATCGACAAAGAGAATGGACGGATGGTTTATAAAGCTATTTTGTATGATAATAATGGGAAGGTGGTAAAGCAACTTTCCAATATCGAGAAAGCTTCGAATTTTGTTGATGGGGTGGCTTTGGTTAAGACTCGTCCTGCTAAATTCACTGAAAAGCCTGTATTGAAATATATCAATACTGCAGGTGAATTTGTTTTTCCTCATCTGAATATAGAAGGATGGTATGGCGATTTGGTGAACCGGCCATTGTGTGAAGGACTTGCTGCTTATCAGAAACGTTCGACGGGCAATAAAATGGTGTGGGGTTTCCGGGATGCTAATGGTAAAGAGGTGATTCCGGCAGAGTATCTGGAAGTACTTGATTTTCATGACGGAATGGCTGCTGTTTGTCAGATGGTTGGAGAAATAGAAAAATGGGGTTATATTGATACTACAGGAAAACTTGTGATTCCATGCACTTATACAGTTAAACCAGGTTCATTTTCAGATGGCTATGCAGTAGTGTGCAATAAGAATAAGGAGCAATTTTATATAGATAAAGGAGGGAATATAGTTAAAGGGCCGTTTAAATATGGTGGTGATGTGACAGAACGCATTACTTCATTTCATAACGGTTATGCCTTGCTTTATCAGCAAATGGCTGGTTATGGAATCGGATATACTTTTGTTTTGGATACATCATTTAATAAAGTCGCTTATTTTAAGAATTTTGATTCGTCAAGGGAAGATGACGGTAAAAATGGTGGTTATGCTCTCAGAGATGAATATATCTTAGGAATTGATAGGTTCGGAACAACCCGTTATACCCTAGTGTCTCTGAAGGGAGATTTGATGTATGATGACTTATTTAGTGATTTTCATGAAGATAAAGCACTTTATGTAACAAATTATCGCAATGCGAATAGAGTGTCTTCTTATGTTAATCGTAAAGGTGAGATATTGGTACAGTTTGTAAGAAATGAGTTTTAAAGGGTGACGAAAAAATAATACTCTTGAAACAATTCTTATTGTCGAGGCGTTTACTGATAGGAAGATTGGTTAAGAAATTCCCTGCCCGTTACCGTCACCGGCGGTCGGACAGGGAGTGTTGAAAAAATGATGGATTCAGAGGATATTTTCTGAGGTAGGAGATTCCTCATACCAGTATACTTCAGGCCAGCCAGCCTTGAGTCTTGGCGGTCTTGAATTCGGCTACAGCCTTATTCCGTCCTACCGTTGCCATAGTGCCCAGGTTCTTGTATCGGAAAGGGCGCATGGCTTTTCCTTGGTGTAGTGTAGTGTTTTAAAACGAACGGACGTTTGGTGTAAAACGAACGGGTATCTTGTTTGAGACAAACGCATGTTTTAGTTTAAACGAACGGACGTTTTGTTGGATACATGCTCGTGTTTAATTCCGTTCGAACGTTCCCCAGAATGCCATTGGAGGGCAATACCGACGAGTACGAATAACATCTGTATAATGAATCTTTTCTTTTTTTCTCCTTTCAAAAAGTAATAAACCGGATGCGTATTTGTTTATGAGGTATCGAAAAAAACAGCGCCACAATCATACAGCGGAACGGTTTTGCAAGCTGTATTCCTGTGGCGGCTGTCCTTTCTAACCTATGTGCTAACTATGATAAAACCCCTATATATTAAGGAAGACTACATCGTTATTGGTGTACAATCAGTGCCGAGCGTGGAGCAGCAGTCAGTTTGTTGCCGGTCATACTGCCCAGTCCTTTTTCCGGATTGATTTTTCCATCCTTGCAGACTATCTGATAGGTACCTTGCGGTACGTCGATACTTGCAGGTTCATTTTTGGAGTTCAGGACGACGGTGATGTTTTTCCAGGTATCACCGTTGGGGGCTCCGTTAATCCGGAAAGCTACTACGTTATTGTCCTCCATATCCAGAAATTCCAGGTGCTTGTATATCAGTTCTGCATCGCCCAAATGGAAGGCCGGATGAGCCTTACGCATGGCTATCAGTCCTTTCAGGTAGTCGAAGGCTTCCCGATGGATGGCTTTGCCGGCCCAGTTGATGGCGTTGATGGAATCCGGACTGTTGTAGGAGTTGCGTACACCTTTCTTGTCGCGCATGATTTCATCGCCTGTAAAGATGAACGGAACACCTTGCGAGGTGAATATTGCCGTATGTGCCAGTTTGTGGTAGGCGGTCAGCTCTTTGTCTGTAGCCTTCGGTACGGTAATCTTCAGGCGGTCGGTAATGCAATGGTCGTCATGGCAACTGGTATAGCTCAGCATCTGTGTCGGTTGTGCGGTCCAGGATGCCGGTGCATGCAGGGTAGAGTCCTTCAGTTGCGGATGAGGCAGGGCTGCTGTAATGCCGAACATCACCTGTGTATCGTGTCCCGGTTGTCCGATGACGAAGGCCCCTTCCAAATCGTTGTTCCAGCTTCCTCGCAATCCGTCACGGAATTCGTCACTGAAAGCGGCTACTCCCGGCATCCGGCCAGACTGTCGGTCGGATAAGCTGGACTGCTGGCTGCCCATCCTTCTCCGTAGATGTAGATGGTCGGATCAATTTTGTCCAACGCACTTCGGATAGCCTCCATGGTAGTGATGTCGTGGATTCCCATCAAGTCGAAACGGAAACCGTCGATGTGGTATTCGTTGGCCCAGTAGCAGACTGATTCTACCATGTATTTCCGCATCATTTCGCGTTCGCTGGCTGTTTCGTTACCGCAGGCGGAACCGTTGGCAAAAGTGCCGTCTGGATTTTGGCGATAGAAATATCCTGGTACAGTGCGTTCGAAGTTACTTTCTTCAGTATTGAAAGTATGGTTGTATACCACGTCCATGATAACACGGATACCTGCCTGATGCAGAGCCATCACCATCTGTTTGAATTCCCGGATACGTGTTTCCGGTGTATATGGGTCAGTGGAATAGGAACCTTCCGGTGTGTTGTAGTTTTGTGGATCATATCCCCAATTGTATTGTGGCTTGTCCAGTTGTGTTTCGTCTACCGAGGCGTAATCGTATGAAGGCAACAGATGTACATGAGTAATTCCCAGTTCTTTCAGATGGTCGATTCCTGTCTTCTGTCCTTCTTTGCTTGTTGTACCGGTTTCGGTCAGGGCAAGATATTTTCCCCGGTTTTTGATACCGGACAGGCTGTCAATAGAGAAGTCGCGGTGATGCATCTCATAAATAATGATATCGTCAAATCCTTTTAGAGCTGGCCGTACATCCTGGCTCCATCCTTCCGGGTCTGTTGTGTCAAGGTTCAGTATGGCTCCTCTTTTCCCGTTTACTCCGACGGCTTTAGCCATGACTCCCGGTGTTTCGTCCAGCCATATTCCGTTTATTTTTACTTGGAATGTATAGAATTTCCCTTTCAGATCTTCAGTTACAGAAGCTTTCCATGTGCCGTTTTCGGCTTCTTTCATGCGGACAGTCTGGATGGCATCTCCGGTCAGTCCGTCTGTATAGAGTTTTACATTTACTTCTTCGGCGGTCGGAGCCCACAGCATGAAGTCGGTTTCTGTTTCCGAATAGGTCATTTCGTCCCATGGTTGAGTAAAGGTAGGATAATCTTCAAACGATTCGTATTCTTTCTGGGCTGTTCCACACCCGAAGAGGGCACTTGTAAATAGAGTAAATAAAAGTAGTTCTTTTGTTTTCATGGCATTCGATTAGAAGTGTTCATAAAGAGATTTCATTCATCCGAATGCAAATATCGAAGATTTGTTCTTTCATGCTTTCGCTTTGAAAGAAATTATAAATGAGATTAGATTTATAACTATTGATAATCAGCTTGATATGTATATCTGTAGACCTTCAATTTATAAATGGTTTGAAAGCAGATTCCCAGTATCTTGAATTTGAGAAGAAAGCGAGTGACCTTATAAGTAGATAGATGTTATCAGTCAATCTATGAGTTATAGTACCTGTAATTTGTTAAAGTTGAATATTTTGTTTAATTTTACTTCTATCATAAATCTTAAATTTTATCTTATGAAAGCTTTTAGTTTCTTTGCGTGTACTTTAATTATGATTGGGGTAAGCGCTTGCAGTAAGTCAGATGTAATGGATGAATTTGCCGTATCGGCAGAACGTGTCACAAGAACAGCCTCTTATGCTGGTTTTACTGATGTAACAACCACTAATTATGATAACGGAAGCTGTATAATACAAGGTGAGATTGTGTGTAATCAAGATGGGGAGTATACATTTCTTTTTGCTCCTAACGCTACATCCGGTGTCGTTATGAATGCTAGAGTTGGTTCTTTCGAAATTTTTAGAGGTGTAGGAGGCATCAATACTGTTCAGGAAAAGACCTTTTCTCTTAAAGCGGGGGTGACGTATCAGTGCTATGTAGAAATATTGTTTACAAAAGCAGGACAAACTGGTATGGCTAGGTTGGTGATTGATAAGGTTAATGGTTCTTACACAAATTCTTTGAGCGGATACATCGATTTGGTGGTAGGAGGAAATAGTAATATACATGATTCAGGAGAAAGTACACCTTATCATTGGACGTGTCCTGAATGTGGATGTTTAAACTCTGTTTCAGTAGAATACTGTATTGCATGCGGTCATGAGAAGGAATAAATCTTAAAGAGTAAATATAATCTGAACTTGATTACATAAAAGAGCCCTATCATTATTCTGAATGGAGTTTGATAGGGCTCGTAATTTATAATAACCATAAATCTGTAATCAAAGAAGGTGTCTTTATACTGCATTATTCCTTCTTCAGAAGATTATCAGTTCAGGATAACTCCTGCATTGCTGGTCGGATTCTGGGTCAGTGTACATCCGCTTGGATAGGCATTGATGGCACTCTGTGGTATAAAGAAAGGAACTCTATAGTCTGTGGCAGGTACTTCCAGCGTGGCTTGTTGGTATCCCGGGAAGCGACGCACTAAAGTGTTGCCGTTGCGATAGATGTCGTATGTACGTTCTGCTTGATAGGCTAATTCAAGCTGACGTTCCTTGTCGATACGTTCTGCCGCATTAGTTGCATCAAGCGAAGCATATCCTGCACCCGGAATGGAACGTTCACGGATAGTGTTCAGGTCTGTCAACGCAGAACCATAGTTACCCAGTTTGGCGTATGCCTCTGCACGGTTCAGGTAAATTTCGCCCAAACGGGAGATTATCGGAGAGTGCAGGTGAGAATCTTCGCCTTCGCCAGAACATTTAGTAATGTAGAACATTGGGAATGCATTATTTAGACCTATTTGGTAATCAATGACTCCTGTATAGGCTTCTCCGTCCGAGTATTTGATGGAATAGATTTGCTGGTCAGCGTCTATGGCAGTCATGGCATAAGTCGTTTCCTTGCCGTTGACTGTTTCCGTACAACTGTAGTTGCCTCCTTCTTGCTTCAACGTGGCCTGTACATAGTTGAAACCGTTCAGATTACCGCTGGCATCGTATACGTTTTTGATGAAGCGGAATACCGGGGTGTAGTTGCCGTTATCGTCCTGTACATACTGCGGGTCGATGAAGTTAGCACGGGCATCTACAATCTTCTTGCTGTCCGGACGCCAGTCGTTCCGTCCGGTTTCGTTCAGCAAGTCAAGGTATTTGGCGCTGGCATACATTTCGCCCCAGCCCATACCGCCTACTACGGCATACATACCGCCGATGCCGTAGTAATGGTCATAGCCTGAGAATTCGGTAGCAACCCGTTTTACCACAAAGATGGATTCTTTGTTGTTTTCCGGCGTGAACGTATTGTAGTTCATAAAGTCGCTTCTTCCCAGCAAGGTGTATTGTCCGGAATTGATGACTTTGGTGGCATAGTCTACGGCCAGTTGGGCATATTCGCGGTTCGGGTTGTCGTAAGTACCGCTCATGTACAGGTATATGCGTGAGAGCATGGCCTGGGCAGCTTCTTTGGAAGCGTATGCGGGGCCTTTGTTTTCTGTTATCAATGTTTCTGCCTTTTTCAAGTCGTTGATGGCCTGTTCATACACTTCTTTCACGGTAGAACGGTCTGGCAATTGCAGGTTATCCATGTCTTCCGGTGTACCGTTCACGATGGGGACACCCAGGTTCTTGTCCGGAGCCTGGTAATACGGGCGGCCGAAGGCACGGCAGAGGTAGAAGTACATCATGCCACGGATGTAATAGCATTCACCGAGCTTGCTGTCGATTTCTGTATCCTGGCCTTCTTCTATCATGTTGATGACATTCGAAGCCTGGGCAATGGCCTTGTAACCGTAATCCCAAAAAGCCTGGAGGCGGTAGTTGTTTGGGGTACGGGAATAAGTGATGAATTCAATAAAGGCATCGGTAGAAGAACCGCGGATCATCATATTATCACCGGCATATTCTCCCATACGGTGCATGTGGTCCGACCAATCCTTCAACTGGGCGTAGGCACCGTCTACCAGACCGTCGAGCGAAGTCAGCGGGTCACCGGTAATCTGTTCTGCGGACATGCTGCCGTTGGGCAAGCGTTCTATGTCACATGACGTCAGTGTACCGCACAAACAGGCGGTCACCAACAAGGAAGTTGTTACTATCTTTTTCATACGGATGGACTAATTAAAAGGTTAAGTTGATACCAAACATGTATTTGCGGGTAGAGGGGTAGACACTCGGACCGGCTGAACCGATTGCGCTACCGTTGCTTGCCGGGATTTCCGGGTCAACACCCGAATATCCGGTGATACAGAACAGGTTCTCGCCCGTAAAGAAGATACGCATGTTCTGGATGTAGTATTTCGGTAATCTTAAATTGTAGCCGATGGTGAGTGAACGCAACTTCAGGAAGTCGCCGTCTTCCAGGTAACGGGTAGAAGCCTTGTTGGAGTTAGACTTGTTACCATAAGAAGCAACAGGGTGTGTAGCAATATCGCCCGGTTTTTCCCAGCGGCTCCATCCGTCCATCAGTTTCATCTGGTTACGGTCGGTGTAGGCACCGTCGGAGTCATATTCCTGGCGGGAATAGTTGTAGATTTTACCGCCTACCGAATAACCGAATACGGCATTCAGGTCGATGTTCTTCCAGGTCAGTGTGGTGTTGAATCCACCGAAGAAATCTGGCGTAGAAGCATCACAGATTACCTGGTCTGCTTCAGCATAGTTTTCGGTAATTTCACGGCTGAGAACGTTGCCATTTTCGTCTTTGGTATGTTTGTACCATTGCGGCGCACCGGTTTCCGGATTGACACCTGCCCATTCTCTCATGTAGAAGCTGTTGCTGTCATAGCCTTTCTTCAGAATCTTGTCGGCTTCACCGGCAATACCGGTATCACCGCCACGGATGATTTCTGTGTTGTTGCCGTAGAGCTCTTTAATCTTGTTGGTGTTGTGACCGAAATTCAGTTCTACTCCCCAGGTCCAGTCTTTGGTACGGATGATGTCGCCGCCGATGGTCAGTTCGATACCTTGGTTTTCCATCTCGCCTACATTCTGCCAGCGGGAAGTCACGCCGGTGATACCGGATACGGGCACCTGGAACAAAATGTTCGAGGTGTATTTGTAGTAATAGTCGAACGAGAAGCGGAAACGTTCGCCGAACATGGAAGCATCCAGACCGACACCGGTAGTATAGGTCTTTTCCCAAGTCAGGTCTTTATTACCGATTTGGCTAATCAGTGCGGCAGAAGTACCGTTGTAGCTGGTTGAGATGGAATAGAGGTCGTATTGAGGATACAAACTTGTCGGACGGTTACCTACTGTACCGTAAGAAGCACGCAGTTTCAGGTTGTCTACCCAGTCTGCCTTGAACCATTTTTCACGGTTGATGTTCCATCCGGCACTGATGGAGAAGAAGTTACCGTATTTGTTGTCGTCACCGAAGTTGGATGCACCATCCCGGCGGAACGATAACTGAGCCAGGTAACGGTTGTCGTATGCATAGTTACCGTTGAAAAGGTAAGACTGTACGGCCCATTCGTTCAAGCTACCGCCTACAGCTTCGGGGATGGCAGTTACATCCAGCACTTCAAAACCTGGTACAAAGCCTGTTCCGGTAGCAGAAATGGCTTTCCCTTGGTAATCATTGAATTCGTAAGCGGCCAGGGCATTGACTGAATGTTTTCCCCACACCTTGTTGAAACGGAGAATCTGGTTGGTGTAGCGGCGTACGGTATTGCTCTGATATTCCTCCAAACGTCCGTTTACACCGGAAGCACCTTCACAGCGTGGATCAGAGTAGGAATTATAGTAGTAGCCTATCCAGCGGAAATTGTTGACAGAAGAGAAGGTCAGCCAGTCGGTGATACGGGTGGG
>URWP01000105.1 GCA_900551645.1 uncultured Bacteroides sp. | reverse complement strand
GTAAACCTATATATGATTTAATTATTAACCCGTCAACTAAATTCAGTACACCTCAGTATATTGAAAAACGAACTCATGTTTTGGATGAAACGTTTGTTCGTTAGAAAAGAAACAAACGTTTGTTTTAAAGAAAATATGCGTTTGTTTTTTCTTAAATGAACGTTCGTTTTTACGTTGCCCCAATCTTTCTTGTATGGTATGAATTAAAAATAAAGGCCTTCATTTCTGAAGGCCTTTATTGGGTGATCCGCTTGGGGCTCGAACCCAAGACCCCAACATTAAAAGTGTTGTGCTCTACCTGCTGAGCTAGCGAATCAAACCTGTGTTGCAGTCATTTCCTGATTGCGAGTGCAAAGGTAGTGCTTTCTTTTGAATCTGCAAAACTTTTCGTGATTTTTTTCTGAAAAAGTGAATAAATCGCTTTTTAAAGGCTTGGTATACTCTTTTTAAGAGCCTAACCAATACTTGGCTTTCGGTAAATAAGAGAGTAACCACACTATGATAAAGGATGTAAGAAAGCTACATAAGGTAATTACGGGTACCTGATAATATACACGTCCTAAGGTATCTTCCAGTAGTTCTCTGTATAAGTTGATAAAAATCATATGGCTGAGGTATACCGCATAGCTTAATAAAGAGAAACGGGTGATGAAATGTCCGATTGCGTTGTTCCCTTTCCATCGGATACGGCTGACCAGTGAAAAGACTGCATATGCCATAATTGCAATGTTTATTCCGCAGAAACGCCAGCATACTTCCAAGTCACTCATGGAGCTTACACGAGGGAGGCGGTATTGGTAGATACAGACCGTAACCAAATAGCCTGTTACCAGCATTATCAATGAGGTGCGGACTGAAAGTGCTCCATAACGGCGGATATAATATCCCAATAGGAAATAACCTACAAATCCAGTGAAGTAATGCAGCATTGGAGTCGGGTTCCAAAAACATTCGCCCAGTATCTGAGGAAAAAACAGGTGAATGTAGGGGAGGCAGGTGGTAAATCCCCATAGAACCAGATAGGCACGGAGTTGTTTCTGACTGCATTGCTGGAGCCAGGGGGATAAGATGGGAACCAGCAGATAGAGTCCTAGGAGCATGTAAACGAACCATAAATGTCCGATTTCGGTTCCAAAGTTCACAGGAATCTGGCAGATATGAATCAGGCATTCCTGCCAGGTATCTCCACGTTGGAAGACGTAATAGACTGCATAGACTGCGCACCAGCAGACGAAAGGGAAGAGAACACGGGTAAAACGCTTTCGGAAGAAAGTGCCGGTTTCCTCTCGTAGTGGAAGGAGAAAATAACCGGAAATCATGACAAACAGAGGAACTTCAATGGGAGTCAGGCTGTTTATCCATCCTACAATAGGGGTATCTGCGTTGCGGACAATCGTCAGGTCCGGATAGGCATAGTACGGTTCGATGACATGTTGCCAGATGACCAGGAAACAGGCCAAGGTACGGAGTAAATCGAGGGCGAACAGCCTGTTGGACGCCGGAGCGTGCGGGGTGGGAGGCGTTTTCATATCGGTTATCTTTAAGGTATTCATTGACTTGCTTAGAATACCTTAAAGATAGGAACTCTGTGGGTTCTGGCATTTGCCCTGTGTCAAAATCGGCCGAAGGGTATCAAATCCAGGTGAGTTTCTTCCAGATTCGTTCCAACGGTCCCTGCTTATGGCTGGAGAGCCAGAAACGGCTGAACAACATTTGAATGATGACAATTACTATTCCGATAAGCAGACAGACCGTAGCCCCGGTATATCGGTAGAGGCCTAGTCCGAAACCATAGAACAGGGTAATTCCAATGATGGACTGAGTGATGTAATTGGTCAGACTCATCCGTCCGTAAGGAATGAACAGACGTTGGAAGCCATAGCCTTTTTCCTTGCTGAACCAGGCAAGAACGAAACATCCGGCCAGTACGGTCATCAGTAGGAAATTGGAGATGGACGAGGTCGCGATTTCCAACGGCATATTGAGGGCGGCATTGCCTCCGGTCCAGTCTGGATAGGAAATCTTGAGCAGATAGAAAGGTATAAATAGCAGGACGGCTCCTCCAATCAGTCTTTTCCACCAGGTAATCGACTGTTGGCTTTTCACGAACAGTTGTAGTCTGCCTGCTACCAGACCGAACAGGAAAAGACCGCCTATCTGACAGATACGTCCGTTCTCTATCTGCCACAGGTTACCGTAGAGTTGTCCGTAAGTGATGTTCGACTGTACTACTTCCAGAAAACTTCCGCTTTCCATGACCGGTTTGGCCAGGCTGGCGAACTTCATCCAGTGATTCCCGTATTCGATGAAAGGAATTCCGTTGGCTGTAAGTAGCAGACGTATCCATTCCAACGGTTGCAGAATCAGCAGGATAGCCAAAGCTAAAACGGTCCGTGTCTGACAACGGCATACGGCAATGAGGAGTAATCCCATGACGGCATACAGGAACAGGATATCGCCGTTGTAGAACAGGGAGTGCAATTGCGAGAACATCACCAGCAGTAGCATTCGCCAGGCGAAGCGTCCACGGAAAGGAATCCCCCTGCGTTGCGCATTGTCATATTGGATGAAGAAACTGAATCCGAAAAGCAGTGAGAAGGCCGAGAATGCTTTCCCTGCCAACAGAAACCAGGTAGTCTGCCAGATACCTTTATCGATTGTGGTCAGCCATTGGGGAGTGTTCTCTGGAATGTAATATAGATTATAGTGTTCCAGACAGTGGATGATGACAATGGCGCACAAGGCAATTCCTCGCAAGGCGTCCACTACTTCCAGACGTTCGTTTTTTCGGATTCCGTTGGCATGTGTCGGTTGTTGAATGTTTGTTTTAAGTTGTTGTTCCATAGTTCAGATAGTTTGGGCGCAAAGATAATCACTGTTAGGAAGCGAAACAAGTTTTGCAGGACATTAGATTCCAGTTCTGGCAGATAGCTTTCTTTTGTGTTCTGAGATTAGGTAAGACTGATGGTACATCTTTATCGGTTTACTTTGAAAAAGCTGACATTTTAATAAAAGAGTCGGTTGTTTGAACATCTGTGTTAGTTTTTTGCACAAATTGGATAATCTATACCAGTGGTTTACGCTAATTTTACACTGTCGGAACCTGATGGTTCTATCCGCTTTCTTAGGTAAAAGGTTAATTGAGGTAAACCGAATCGGAACCGGCTTGCTTCCCGAGTCAGGAGAGCGTATAATATATAATAATTTGTATGAATCACATAAATCTGTTACAAAAATGAGAAACATTACTCGGATGGTAGGCATTGGTATTGCTGCCTTATGTATGGCTGTTCCTGCCGCACAGGCACAGGTGAAACTGAATGCCGGCAACATTGATGAAGTCATTGGTCAGATGACTTTGGAAGAAAAGGTACACATGGTAATAGGCTGTGGTATGTCGATGGGGGATGGAGTCAAGTTCCCTGGAACAGCAGGACGGACGTATGATATCCCTCGTCTGGGTATTCCTTCTGTATATTTGGCTGACGGACCCCATCGGTTAGCTATGGCTGTGAAGCGTGATTTCGACAGTAAATTCTATTATGCGACTGAGTTCCCTTCAGGAACGACTGTGGCGGCAACTTTTGATCCTCAGGCTGCATTTTTGGTAGGCGCTGCTTTGGGTGAGGAAGTGAAAGATTATGGCATGGACGTATTGCTGGCACCTGGTGCTAATCTGATGCGTAATGTTTTGTGCGGACGTAATCATGAGTATTATTCGGAAGATCCGGTAGTGACTGGAAAAATAGCAGCCGGATACATTAACGGTGTACAAAGCCAAGGAATAGGTACTTGTCTGAAACATTTTGCAGTGAATAATCAGGAGACCAACCGTAACAATAATGATTCGAGAGTAGCACAACGTCCTTTGAGGGAACTTTATCTGAAAGGATTCGAAATTGCTGTCAAGGAATCGCAGCCATGGAGTATCATGACGTCTTATAATAAGGTGAATGGTAAATATACCTGTGAGGATATTGATTTGACTCAGAACATCCTGCGTGATGAATGGGGTTTCAAGGGAGTTGTAATGTCCGACTGGAATGCCGGTAAGGATGCTGTAACTTCCATGAAAGCAGGAAATGACATGTTGCAGCCGGGGCAGGATCGTCAGTATAAGGCTATCCTGGAAGCTGTACAGAACGGTACGTTGGATGAGGCTGTTCTGGACCGGAATGTAAAACGTGTTTTGGAACTGGTGGTGAAGTGTCATACATTCGCCGATTATGAATATGCCAATGAAACCGATTTGAAGGCTCATGCACAAGTTGACCGTACCATAGGAGCAGAAGGTATTGTCCTGTTGGATAACCGTGATGTTTTACCGCTGGCATCCGGTATTAAGAATGTAGCTTTGTACGGAACCACTTCCTATGATATGGTTCCTGCCGGAATGGGTTTCGGAAGTACAGGGTTTGGCTATTATACTGTTTCATTGGTAGAAGGAATGCGTAATGCCGGATATACCGTGGATGCTGACTTGATAAAGAAATACAAAAAGCATCTGGCCGACGAACAGAAGCGGCTTTATCCCAATGGAAAACCTCCTTTCTCACTGACTCCACTCAAACGTGCGGATGAGTTCGTGCCGACAGCCGAAGAACTGTCTACTCAGGTAAAGAACAACGATGTAGCGATTCTTACTCTTGGACGCACCAGTGGTGAGGCTTCGGATAGACGTGTAGAAGAATTTTATCTGAAAGAAAATGAGGCGGCACTTATTAAGCAGGTAGCTGAGGCTTATCATACTGCCGGTAAGAAGGTGATAGTGGTTCTGAATATTTGTAGTCCGGTAGAAACAGCTTCCTGGAAGAATATTGTCGATGCTGTAGTCTGCGCTTTCCAACCGGGACAGGAGGTCGGTAACTGTGTAGCCGATGTCTTGACGGGTAAAGTAAACCCTTCGGGCCATTTGCCGATGACTTTTGCCGTGAAATATGGTGATTCTCCCTCTGATGCTAATTTCCCTTACGATTATGAATTTAAGATGCCGTCGTTTGCCATGGGAAGTGGTATGAATTTCGAGTCAAAGAAAGAGGAGGAGAAACCGAAAGCTCCGGAACGTAACGTCGATTTTACGGATTATGAAGAAGGCATTTATGTAGGTTACCGTTATTTTGATACTTTCGGTAAGGAAGTGTCCTATCCTTTTGGTCATGGCTTGTCATATACTACTTTTAGTTTTGAGGTTGTGTCTTCTGCTATCAACGGTGAAGATTGTGAGATGAGAGTTGCTGTGAAGAATACAGGTGAACGTGCCGGTAAGGAGTCCGTACAGCTTTATGTCAAGGCACCTGCGGGCGGATTGGAGAAACCGGCTAAGGAACTGAAGGCTTTTGCAAAGACTAAGCTGTTGAAGCCGGGTGAAACGGAAGTGGTGACTTTATCGTGGAAGTTAATGGATATGGCTTCGTTCAATGAAAAGAACAGTTCATGGGAACTGGCAAAGGGTACGTATCAGTGGATGGCAGCTACATCATCAGCCGATGTTCGTTGTACGGTCGATCAGAAAGTATCTAAGGCTCAGAAAGTAAAAGTCCACGATGCTATGAAACCACCTTATGGAATTTCTGAACTTGATATGATAAAAAGATGAAGAAGTGTTTGTTTCATATTGCTGTCTGCGCCTTCCTTTGGGGGGCGCTGATGGCTTCGTGCGCCCGAAATCTGATTCTTGATGTAGAAGGGGGACAGATTGAGGGAGTAGTGGATGAAGAAGGAATTGTTGTTTATAGAGGGATTCCTTATGCAGCCCCTCCGGTAGGCGAACTTCGCTGGAAACAGCCTCAACCGATACAGCCATGGGATGGAGTGAAAAAGTGTGATCGTTTCGGCGCTGCTTCGTTACAGGGAGGACAGACAAAAGGTTCTTTCTATTGGAAGGAATTCTATCAGGACGGAAATCCTGAAATGAGTGAGGACTGTCTGTACTTGAATGTATGGACACCGGCACCTGGTAAAATTGACAGTAAACTTCCGGTGATGGTGTGGATTCATGGTGGGGCTTTCCAGAATGGTTTCGGTCATGAAATAGAATTTGACGGTGACGCGTACGCAAAGAAAGGCGTAGTTTTAGTGACGTTGAACTACCGTTTAGGTATGTGTGGTTTTTTGGCGCATCCGTTGTTGACTGCCGAAAATGCAGGAAAAGGTTCCGGTAATTACGGGTTGTTTGATCAGTTGGCTGCTTTGAAGTGGGTGAAGCGTAATATTGCAGCTTTTGGAGGAGACCCGGACAACGTGACACTTTTCGGACAAAGTGCAGGGGCCGGAAGTGTACAGGCTTTAATCTCTTCCCCGATGGCAAAAGGTTATATACAACGTGCCATCATACAGAGTGGAGGTGGATTAGGAGGTATTATTTCTACAGACTCTCTGCAAAATGCTGAAGAAAAGGGAAAGGCTATGTGGAGCATGTCAGGCTGTACAACTTTGGAACAAATGCGCAACTGTCCAGCCGATCGGTTTCAGGATATTATGATGGATTATATGAAGCAGCAGAAAACTTTCAGCGGGTTGCCTTATGGTCCTTGTGTGGATGGTCAGTTGTTGGAACAATCGGTCTATGAGGTAGCTCAGCAGAATAAGGAGCTGGATATTCCTTATATGATAGGATATACCTCGGAAGATATTGCACCGGACAAGATGAAGCAGGCGGCTGTAGATTGGAGTCTTTTGCTTGAACGCCAAGGACGTCGTCCGGCTTATGTCTATTGTTTCAGTCGTGATCTGCCTGGCGAGGATATGCCTGCGCCTGAAGGAGGATTCGGTGATATGAAAGGGGCATTCCATTCCAGTGAACTGTGGTATATGTTTGGAACGATCGACCAGTGTTGGCGTCCGATGGAAGAATCTGATTATGAACTGAGTGAACGTATGGTGTCTTATTGGACAAATTTTGCCAGAACAGGTGACCCGAACGGTGACGGTCTGCCCGAATGGAAACCTTGTACACAGGCTAATACTTATATACAGGATTTGAATGTGAAATAAACGAAGTTATATTGTAGAATTGAGATAACCATTTATGGACTGGTATGTTGAACCCGAAATCAGATTGTATCTTCTGTTTTGACCAGATGAATTCTGATTCTGAATGCAATCAGCTAATGTAGGTTCTGTTCGGTGTTTTTCAAAACTGTAGTACTGGATAGTTATAGGGAAAACTTCTTTCTTGTATAAGGTAAATGCCGATTATCGGAACTATTTGGACACGAAAAGTTATCTTTATGGGTTATAGGAATCTGAAGAAATTGCTATTACATTGGTATTTTTGCTTTAAGTAACGGCAGGGACCTTTTATCGGGAGTCCTGCCGTTTCTGTTATGGGAAATGGAAAAAGGTTTGAATGGTTTTTCCTGATGATTGCGGTAGAAGTAAGTTTGTTTACTGGTTTAGAATCATTATATTTGTATTACATATGTTTTTAATTTGTAAAGAATGGAATAATGATTAAATATCTTGATTGTGTGATAGTGATGTTATTTTATGTTTCTTCAGTAATGTCTGCAAACAGGTTGTCTGATTGGGAGAGGCTGGACGTTGAAATATTGAAGAGAAAAAATTACTTGATACAGAAAGATTCATTAATTGGGCAACTTAAATATAGTATAGAAAAGTCTGGGGGTGACGCCATTTCTTTTTATTTGTCAGATAATGTATTTGATGCATATAAGTTTTATCAGTGTGATTCAGTTCATGCAGATACCTGTAAAATCTTGCTTTTTTCAGGTGGCGATTTCAGAGGAGCCAATTCCTATAATGCCACTCATCGTATTGTGAATATCAATACAATATTTATTATAATTGGTTCTAGGGTTTATATAGTGAATTGAGTATTTTTTAGTCTTTTCCTTCTTTCCCTTTGTTGAATATAATTTTTTGACTTTATTTGAGATTCTGTATTCATTTAATAAATATAATGCTATGAAAAAACTGTTGGTATTGTTAAGTCTGTTCGGTTTGTCGGTGGCGGCATGTTCGCAGACACTGGATTCTCCCGATGGGAATTTGAAGCTGACTTTCGGTTTGTCGGCTGAGAAAACACCTGTGTATTCGTTGCAATACAAGGACAAGGATGTGGTTAAAGAAAGCAAGATGGGCTTTATTTTGAAACCTTCGTTGGATTTCAGTAAAAACTTTTCGGTAGTAGATACTGAGTTTTCTGAGTCTGAATCTACCTGGAACCCGGTGCTGGGGCAATATCGTGAGATAGAAGACAAACATAAGGAAATGCTGGTAGAGTTGAAACAGGAAAAGACCGGCTGGTTACTGAATATCCGATTCCGGTTATTTGATGATGGATTGGGATTTCGCTATGAATTTCCTGTGCAGAATAATTTGCGGCATTTCACGCTGGTAGAAGAGTTGACAGAGTTCTGTCTGTCTGGCGACCACAAGGCTTTCTGGATACCTGCCGACTATGATACCAATGAATTTCCTATTTCTACTTCCAAATTGTCGGAAGTAGCCGGATTGATTGACAAGGTACGTGAAGAACCTTTGGCAGCTAAGGCGCCTACACCGTGTCTTGCCGTACAGACCCCTTTGATGTTGAAGTCGGATGACGGGTTATACATCAATATTCATGAAGCTGCGTTGGTCAACTATCCGGCCATGTGTTTGAATCTGGATGACAAACGCTTTGTAATGAGCGCGCATCTGACTCCGGATAAGAACGGTGATAAAGGATTTATACAGACTGGTAGTGTGACGCCGTGGAGAACGTTGGTGGTAAGCGATGATGCACGCGATATCCTGGCATCGAATCTGATTCTGAATCTGAACGAACCTTGTAAACTGAAAGATACATCGTGGATAAAACCGACGAAATATGTAGGTGTATGGTGGGAATATTTTGTAGGCGGTG
>URWP01000104.1 GCA_900551645.1 uncultured Bacteroides sp. | reverse complement strand
GGCTGTACCTGTCTTCTCGCTCCGCTCGGAACAGAGTTTCGGTGTCGGTGATTTTGGAGACTTAAAGAAGATGATTGACTGGGCAGTCCTGACCGGACAGAAAGTAGTACAGATTCTTCCGATTAATGATACCACTATCACCCATACTTGGACTGATTCATATCCATATAACAGTATTTCGATCTATGCCTTCCATCCGATGTATATCGATCTGAATCAATTGGAAGCATTAGAAGATGCCGGACAACGGGAAAGTTTTGAACAACAACGGTTGAAATTGAATGCTCTGCCACAAGTAGATTACGAAGCTGTAAATCAATACAAACTGAAGTATCTGCATCTCCTATTTCAACAGATGGGAGAAACATTACTGGAATCGACTGGTTTCCGCCAGTTCTTTAAAGAGAACAAACACTGGCTGGTTCCTTACTCTGTTTTCTGTTATTTGAGAGACAAATATGGAACACCGGTATTTCGTAACTGGCCGGAACATCAGGTTTACCACGAAGAAGTCATTTCACGAATGGCAGAGGAAGATACAGCATGCCGTCCCGTAGCTCGCTTCAATTACTTCTTACAATACGTATTGCATATCCAACTACGTGCTGCCAGTGAATATGCCCGTAGCAAAGGGGTTCTTTTGAAAGGTGATATCCCTATTGGTATCAGTCCGAACAGCGTAGAAGCATGGACCGAGCCGCATTACTTCAATCTCAATGGACAAGCGGGGGCTCCACCCGATCCTTTCTCGGAGACTGGTCAAAACTGGGGTTTCCCTACCTACAATTGGGATACCATGCAACAGGATGGTTATAAATGGTGGAAAAAACGTTTCCATAAGATGGCAGAATACTTCGATGCCTATCGTATTGATCATATCTTAGGCTTCTTCCGTATTTGGGAAATTCCTTCACATTCCGTGCAAGGTTTGCTGGGCCAGTTTGTCCCTGCCCTACCTATGTCGGCCGAAGAAATCAACCGTTTTGGTCTGTTCTTCCGCAAAGAAGCGTTCACCAAACCCTATATTACCGAAAGCATCCTGGAGGCGAAGTTCGGCGAACTGAAAGAACAGGTTAAACAGGAATATTTGTTCCAAATCACCTCGCATGAGTATGCTTTGCGACCGGAATACAATACACAACGTCAGGTGGAACAACATTTCCTGGGGAAGAACGACCCACAGAGCAATTTGTTGCGTAATGGCCTGTTCGAATTGATCAATAACGTGTTGTTCGTAGTTGACCGAAAAGATCCGAACCTCTATCATCCGCGTATTGCCGTTCAGAATGAACCGGTATATGAAAGCCTGACTCCTTCAGAAAAAGCAGCCTTCGACCAGCTTTACACGCATTATTTCTACCATCGCCACAACGACTTCTGGTATCACGAAGCCATGAAGAAGCTGCCGGAACTGACTGATTCGACCCGGATGCTTGTATGTGGTGAAGATTTGGGTATGATCCCGGATTGTGTGAAAGGTGTGATGGACGAACTCCGTATTCTCAGTCTTGAAATCCAGCGGATGCCGAAGAATCCAGCCGAAACATTTGGCGATCCGGCACATTATCCGTACCGTTCGGTATGTACCATCTCGACTCATGATATGTCAACCCTCCGAGGATGGTGGCACGAAGATGCAAACCTGACGCGCCGTTATTTCTATGACGTACTAAGTGGTTGGGGTGATTATCCAACCGAAGCACCGGGCTGGTTATGCGATTCCATTGTCTTGAAACATCTACTGGGCAACTCGATGCTCTGCATCCTCTCTCTACAAGATTGGCTTTCAATCAACGAAGAAGTACGTTATCCTGATGCAGATGCCGAACGGATCAACGTTCGCGCCAATCCACGTCACTATTGGCGATACCGGATGCACATCACGATCGAAGATTTGATGCAATGTACTGCCCTCAACGATCGTATCCGCGATATGATCGGGAAATCGGGGAGAATAAATAATTGAAAATAAATCAGGCACGGATGACTGGAATCTACATATAAAGTCCATATCATCCGTGCCTACATTATATTAATAATAGATATTTATTACTCGGCAACTTCCAAATTTTATTCTTTCTTGTTGGCTTTTGCCTGGGCGATACGCTGGTTATAAAGCGCACGGGTTTCATCAATCAATGCATTCAGATCCATTATGAATGTATCAATGATTTCGCTCGGATAGCAAATGCTATTGGCAAATGTCACATTCACCATGTAATCATAATATTCCCCCATCCGGTTACGTACCACTTTACTTTCTTCCAACTGCGAAGCAGCCTGGTCATGGGTACGTTGTTGGGTCAGTTCAGCATACATACCGTTTGTCTCTTCCAGTCCAGTTACAACTTCATCCAAGCCCAATAATTTTACCAACGAAGCGTTTTCTTCTTTCTTGATGTCCATCAGCAGCCCGTCGATCTGCGCTGTTTCCTGCTGATTCGGCAGTCGGTAGCACTGCGCATAAGGATACAACACTTTATAAAGTGTATTAGCGGCCTGTCGACGTGTAGCAATAGGAGATTCTTTTTCCGTACGCAATACAGAAAATAAAAATACCACCCAATTATCACGCTCCTTGTCGTAAGACCCCATGTCTTCCGTTTGCAAACTGATACGGCTTTTCGAAACAATGTCGGTCAAAGTGGAACGGTCTTCTTCAAATACCAAGAAATCAGCTACCTCGAAGCCCAAGGCCGAAGTTTCTGGCACTTCCTCCTTCGTTCCCGCCTTATTTACCAAGCTCGAAAACCGTGACATAAAGTTGGAATACTCGGCATTATTGAGTTTATCCAAACCCATAGATTGGATTTTAACAATGGTTTTCATACACAATAACTAATTTATTTCATTCTAACTATTTTTATATCCTCGTTTTGTTGACAACCAACAAAATCGAATAATAGACCCAAGATCTCACCACTGATAGGATCTGATTCAGAGTCTAAATTAGGGGTTGTACTACTTGCAAAGTCCGATTCAGGGTCTAAATCGGGGGTTGCACCACTTGCAGAGTCCGATTCAGGGTCTAAATCAGAGCTTGCACCACTTGCAGGGTCTGATTCAGGGTCTAAATCGGGGGTTGCACCACTTGCAGGGTCTGATTCAGGGTCTAAATCGGGGGTTGCACCACTTGCAAGGTCCGATTCAGGGTCTAAATTTCATTTTGCAAGTATTTCAAGGGAGTTTATATCATAAGAGGGAGGAAAGACCTCCCTCTTAATGTTCATGAAAGCTATGATAATTAATTAATCATCTTATAATATTCTCTCTTAGCCCAGAAGAGCGGGGTATAATAACCTGTTGACTCTTCGTAGTTCTTCGAGATAGCTTCCTGACAGTTCTGGCTGTTGTAAGTCAACTCATCACTTACATAAGGCAGACGATGCGGAGGTGTCGGATAACTTGATACCTGGTTGTCGGCAACAAATTCCACCAACGGATAACCTGTACGACGTGTCACGTTCCAAGCCTCCAGCTCATTCAAGAAGCTAAAGTTCAACCACAGCTGCTCGCATACGGCCTGCTGGGTAGGCTTCCAAATGTTTTCAGCATAAGCCTGGATTTCGGCATCTGTCGGTTTTACCAATGGACGGTAGCCATAGTAGCTATCATTGCCAGCACCAACTTTTTCATACAGGGTACTGGTCTCTTTCATGTTCCAGTAATATTCAACCGACTGTTTTACACCCGTGATGAAGTTTTCGCGGGCAGCATTCTGGTCTGCTGCCACACCGTAGCCCATCAAATAGGCTTCGGCCTTGCTCAGGCTAACCTCAGCGGCACTAATCCAAAGACTGAAGAGGTTTTCATTACCCATGTATGACTGATAGCCGGAATTAGCCAGTGTATCGATCTCAACATAATAGTTGCAGATAGTTATACCTTTCTGGATATATTCCTGTCTCTTTTCATCTTCAATGTTCGAGATTTCCGTGTTAGACAGTCTGATGTCCGCAGCAATGTATTCACCATCCGGATTCGGGTCATACATCACCTGGATACGCGGGTCAGTATTGGCATCAGGAATACCGTTGGCAGGCACGTTCATCACACGCAACATCGTAGCCGAACCTGCAGCCATACCACCGGTACGTCCTTTCCGAAGTTAAACGTATCAGTCTGAGTGTCCGGTGTGATACCCATGTTTTCCGAATTGCTGTCAATCAAAGGATATTGACCCGGATTATTCAAAATCTCAGCGATCGCTTCGCGGGCCTCTGTCGTACAATCACCGCTTGTTGCCAAATGCAAGGCAATACGCAAACGAAGTGAATTGGTGTACTTGCGCCACATCATCTGATCCCCGGCTGCTACCGTGATGTCCTGGCGGGCCAAAGAAGTCAACCCGTTGCCATTCACGCTACCGGCCAAATAATCACCTACGGCCTTCAAGTCAGCCAACATCTTCTTATACAAGACTACATCGTCATCATATACACAAGCAGCTTTAGCTCCTTCATAATCACTTGTCAAGCCTAACGTTCCGGCACCAATAAAAGGAACATCCCCCCACAACGAGAGGGCTTCATGCAACTGGGCATAAACCACTACCTGGCTCAAATGATAGAAAATCTCGTTAGTTGCCTTTTCATCTTCCGGCAGATTATTATAAGTATGTTCCAACAGGCGATACTGGGTAACCATGTTGTAGAAATCCACCCAACGGCTGTTGTAGTAGCCCTCGCTGGCACCACGATAACGTCCGCGGCTGTTCACGTCTCCAATCACGCCTGAAAAAAAACCTTCCGTAGTTGATTGGGTATAATAACGGTAATACTTCATGTTCATCCAAGAGTTACCGGCATTCATAATTCCGGTAAATACCTGCGGAACACCCACTGTTGATGTTTTGGAGGGGTCGGCATATTTATCGTCGTAATCTGAATCAGAGCATGATACAACCGACATGAAAGTAGCCCCAGCCAATAGTATTGAAAATATCTTTTTCATTTTGTTTTCTATTTAAATGTGTTAGGAATTGATGTTAGAAACTAGCACGCAAAGAGAAACCGAAAGTACGGGCACTGGCTGTAGAACCACCTACCTGAGCTTGGTAAATCCAGTTTGTACCATCAGAGGTTTCTGAATCGAACAACTTCAATGTACGATAAATATAGAACGGGTTACGCACGAAAGCAGAAAGCTGCAAACGTGTACAAGCGAACTTCTGTGTCAACTGTTTCGGCAAGGTATATGCCAAGCTGATCTCACGACACTTGATGTAGCTGTTCTTCTGTACCGCATCCGCATAACTTTGAGTAGCACTTGTTCCCCATCCGTAGTGATTATCGTTCGCTTCAAACTGCGTAACAACAATATCATTCGGCGTACCGTCTTCTTTCACACCCGGAAGGATCACACCATTGTCCCAAACGTAGTGGCCGTTGATCATGGTTTCGCCACGCTTGTAGTTGCTGATCTGGTCAGGACTTACCACATGGATAGAACCCTTGTTCGAGATGTCTTCTGTATCGCTATAGTAATAAACACCACCTGTTGAAGCATCACGTACACCAACAGCATCTTCGATGTTACCTACAGACATATAGTACTGCCACGGAGTATTCAATACATCACCACCAAAGCGGAAGTCGAAGGCTGCATCCAAGGTCCAGTTCTTGTAGCTCAGGCTTGTTCCGAAACCACCTGTAACTTTAGGCATGGCGTTACCTACTTTCTTGCGTTCAGATGTGTCTGTGATATACAAACCGTTTTCGCCTACAATATAGTTGCCCTTATCGTCTGTCTTCCAAGTATAAGCATACCAGTCACCCATAGATTCACCCACATGTGACTCCAAAGAAGCCGCACCGTTATCCACAGGATCTCCATGTGTCAATACATCCAATCCATCGGCCAATTTCTTAACCGTGTTCTTGTTCCAGGCTACGTTGGCGCGCAAGTCCCACTGCCAGTCTTTATTCTGGATAGGCGTACCATATACATTCAACTCAATACCTTTGTTGGCCAACTCACCGACATTCATCAACATGCTTTTCGCACCCATAGAAGCAGCAGATGTCACATCCAAAATCTGGTCTTTGATCGTATTGGAGTAGAAGTTGAACTCCATGCCCAATCGGTTATTGAAGAATTTGTTTTCGATACCCAATTCAAATTCATATTTGGTTTCCGGCTTAATATTTTCATTTCCGATGGAAGTTGCCAAATACTGATAGGTAAAAGTATTGTTACGGAGCAAAGAACCCTGGCTATATGCCAAATTGGCTCTATAGATTTCAGGAGCATTACCTACAACACCATATGAGAAACGTACCTTACCGTAATCCCACCAAGTCGGATTATTGTCTTTCAACAATTCAGTGTACAAGATGCTCACACTTCCTGAAGGATACCAGAAAGAGTTATTACCATTACTCAATGTAGAAGTCTTTTCCTGACGGATTGATCCTTCCAAATATCCCCAGCTGTCATAACCATAGCTGGCTGTCAAGAATGCACCGGTACGCAACAGGTTTTGTTTAACCATGTTAGCACTCTTTGTTCCTACTGAAGCATTCAAATGGAACCAATTTTCCTGTGTCAATCCCTGTTGTGTCCCTACACTTGATTCATACAAAGATTCCTGACGGGCATTCCAACCCAAGTTGGCAGTCACATTATGAAGGTCATTGAAGGTCTTGTCGAACATCAACATCACGTCTCCATACACAATACCATAACGGTAGTTTCTCAAGCTATAAGAGTCGCTATACTGACCGTTTGTAGAGAAAATATGTGAATTTTCAGCACTGTTTTTATTTTCAACCTTATCTACGGTCAAGTCTGTTGCCAAACGTCCGCTCAATGTCAAGCCCGGAATGATATTCCAAGTCGGATTAACAGATCCGATAAAACGCTGATGATCTTCTTCCTGTACTTTTCCGAAGATATTCCAGAAATATTCAGACATCAATGAAGTAGAACCCATCGGAGTATAAAGGAACTGTTCATCTGGTGTCAATGTTTCAGTAGTACCACCATTCACCGCAGCTATACTGTTCATATATCCCAAACTTGTCATCGTATGATCGCGGATATAAGCCACATCCGTAAAACCACCAAACATACCGCTATAGTTGTTAGTCAAACGGCTGATACGATACGGACGGTTCTTAATATACTGGTTCATGTAATTTGCCGTATAATTCAACTTGATGGTTTCTGTTACATTGAACGTACCATTCAAACTGAAGTTATGTTTACGGTTGTCCGAATTATACTGCATAGCCTTTACATCATTATAGGTGTAAGAAAGACGGACATTGTTCTTCTCGGTACTGTTAGTCAATGACAAGTTATATGTTTGGTTCACACCTGTGCGGAAAATATCAGCCCATTGGTTGTGATCAATAGGTTCATATGCGCGCTGTGTTCCATCAAAATAAGTAACAGTCTTACTTGGATCATACTTAGCACCCCAAGAATAATAGGTTTCTCTATTTGTTGTAGTGATGAAATTACCGTTTCTATCCACACGAAGGTTGCGGAAACCAGTCAAAGCCTCTTTAGAATCATTTCCTAATACGTAGTTATCGTAACCCGGCCCGTATTCTTTCTGGATTTCCGGCATATAAGCTACCTTATCGAAGCTGACATTCGCACTGAAGTCGATCTGAGTACCAGCACCGGCTTTTCCTTTTTTAGTTGTGATCATCACAACACCGTTGGCTGCTTCTGAACCATACAAGGCAGAAGCTGCCGCACCTTTCAGGATAGAGATGTTTTCAATGTCTTCCGGGTTGATATCCACCATACCGTTTGATTCGATACGTTGGTTGTTCCAATATCCATTGTTATTGGCATTTCCATTTCGGATGGGCACACCATCCATGATGATCAACGGCTGTGTATTACCTGTGATAGATGACAAACCACGTACAGAAATAGATATAGAACCGGTTCCGCTACCCGGTGCAGACTGAATACGTACACCAGCGGCTTTACCATATAGTCCGGTAGCGATAGATGTACTACCTGTTTTGGTCAACTCTTCCGAACCCACTGTACTAACCGCATAACCCAACTTTTTGGCATCTTTCTTGATACCTAAAGCAGTTACAACGACTTCTTCCAGCTGTTCTGAATCTTCAGCTAATGTAACATTGATACTTGGTTGTCCAGTGTAAGTAACTTCTTGTGTGGCATAACCAATGTAAGAGATTTGAATGACATCGCCATTCTTCAAGCCTTCCAATGTAAAATTACCATCCAAATCGGTAATATTTCCATTGGTAGTTCCTTTCACAATTACAGATGCTCCAGTAACTGGACCGAAAGAATCAACAACTGTACCTGTGACTTTTCCATCTTGCTGTATAACATCCATACTTGGTTTCATTGGTGTTATCTCTGCATAGATGTTACCTGTCAAGCTTAATGCAGCTGCTACTAACAGTAAGCTAATTGATTTAGTTCTTCTAGGCATAATAGATAAATATTACATTTGTTTATAAAATAGATTATTCTCTCGTTCAAATCTAGTCCTAACCAGACTACGTTAAAAACTGCATAAAAGTACAAACTATTTTTATGTCATACGTATGTAATAATGGTTAATTTTTTGTAAACGGTCCATATTTAACATATAAACATCTCTTTATCCTGTATTATTATTAATTATATTAGTTAGCAACGAGCTTTATTTTTCAGAAATATGAAAGTTTATATGTATTAATAGTGATTATTTATATATAAAATAAACCCAGTAAAATCTTTTTGTATACCCTAAAGATTATTATCATATAATTTAATCTACTCGGTTAGATTTGCTTTTCATTGTATGAATTGCTCCAAACGCTTTACATCCACTACTGATATTCTTATATATACAAAAGAAGCGTAGTCTGGTTAGGACTTATAATAAATAAAGAGAGATT
>URWP01000103.1 GCA_900551645.1 uncultured Bacteroides sp. | reverse complement strand
AATTAGATTTAGACGTACTTTTATTTGTATTTTTTTAAGATGCTTAAACGGACAGGTAACTTTTCTCTGCTATTTTATGTGAAAAAGATTTAATGAAAGGGGGTAGCTAAAAAAAGAATTTGTATTTTCGTAGTCAGTACGAAAACCCTAAAATTAATATCGTGAAAAACAGTAATTTGTATCTTGTAAGTTTGGTCTCTGTGGCCATTTTGGGCGGCTTGTTGTTTGGATATGATCCGGCCGTCATTTCAGGCGCGGAACAAGCGCTTCAGCAGCATTTGGGATTGGATGCTTTCTGGCATGGTGTTACGGCATCGAGTGCGTTGATTGGTTGTGTTATCGGTGGAGCCGTTTCTGGAGTATGTGCTTCTCGGTTAGGGCGGCGTGATTCCTTACGGCTGGCTGCTGTCCTGTTTTTTGTATCGGCGCTTGGTTCTTATTATCCGGAGTTTTTGTTTTTCCAGAAAGGAGACACTTCTTTTGCGTTGATTATGGCATTTAATCTGTATCGCATTATCGGTGGAGTAGGTGTAGGGTTGGCCTCGGCTGTTTGTCCGATGTATATCGCAGAGATTGCTCCTTCCGAAATACGTGGAAAATTGGTGTCGTGTAATCAGTTCGCCATCATTTTCGGGATGTTGGTAGTGTATTTTGTGAATTATCTGATTAAGGACGGAATGTCGGAAGAAGAATTGGTGTCTGACGGATGGCGTTACATGTTCGTTTCCGAAGCTGTACCCGCTGCCTTGTTTGGCATTTTGCTTTTTTTCGTGCCGAAAACACCACGCTATCTGGTCATGGAAGGGAACGATGTGAAGGCCTGTCAGGTGTTGGAGCGGATTAACGGTGCGCTGAAGGCTCGTCAGATTTTGTCTGAAATCAAGTCTGTAACGGCCGAGAAAACCGAGGCTCTGTTTACTTACGGAGTGGCTGTTATAGTCATTGGTATTTTGCTATCTGTTTTCCAGCAGGCAATCGGTATCAATGCCGTGTTGTATTATGCACCTCGTATTTTTGAGAAAATCGGTGGGGGAGGAGACGGTATGATGCAGACAGTAATTATGGGGGTTATCAATATCATCTTCACATTGGTGGCTATCTTTACTGTGGAAAAAATGGGTCGGAAACCGTTGTTGATCATCGGTTCGTTGGGAATGGCTGTCGGTGCATTGGGTACTGCTGCCTGTGATGAATTTCAGGTAGACGGCTTGTTGCCGGTGTTATGCATCATTGTTTATGCAGCTGCGTTTATGATGTCGTGGGGACCTATCTGTTGGGTTTTGATTGCTGAAATATTTCCGAATACAATTCGGGGAAAAGCTGTGGCAATTGCCGTAGCCTTTCAGTGGGTATTCAACTATTTGGTCTCTTCTACGTTCCCGGCCATGTATGAATTCAGTCCGTTTTTTGCCTATTCTATTTACGGGGTTATCTGCCTGATAGCAGCTGTCTTTGTTTGGAAATGGGTGCCCGAAACGAAGGGAAAGACACTGGAAGACATGAACCAGTTGTGGTTGGAGCGTAGTCGTAAATAGGAGAAACATTTAAACTCACCGAAGTAAAAAATAAAGGTCGTCTCATCTTTGAACCAGAGGCGGCCTTTCTTGTCTTTATATGGAGTGCCGTTTCGTTTTGTTGTAACCATTCGGCGATTCTCCGTCATTGCAGGTGATGGCTATTTTTTCCGGCGGAAAAATTTGCGTAATCGTTGGAAAATTTTGATACCTGTCATCAATCCATCGTATGCAGCGATACCCGCGTTGACTTGTTGCATGATGTTGTCGAATTTATTTTTGCTCTGCTGGGGCGCGAACAATTCTCTGCTGAATTCCATAATTTGTTCTTTGGAAGCTTTCAGTTCTGCTTTTTTAGCCATCCGGCGTTGGGTAATTATCTCCAATGTGTAAGAAGTAGTAGATGGTATTTGTGGTTCGTTCATAAGGCTTCTTATTTTTTATGTTGCTCATCAAGGAAAAGTTTGGCTAAAAAATTCACCATCGGTTGGAATATCAAAGCTTTCCGATAATAGTAGATGATACCGGCTATCAACAATACGAATGCTCCGATGATGGCGTAGCTGGCAATGATGCTTCCTACATAGTTGGCTAGTACGTAAACAAGCATGAATGAAAAATAGAAGAAGGCCATCATGCATAGGATAATCATCAATAAGATAAGGATGAGTGTGGAGAGCAGGATGGTCAGTTTCTCTATTAAATCAAGCTTGATGTATTGTCCTTGCAGCTCTACATATTTTTTGATTTCCTTATATAAGGCAGTGAGTGTATCAATGCTTTTGTCGTTAGCAAACATAGAATTCAGCGGAATTGGTTTAATAAAAAGGCAGACCTGCACTTTTTGTAAAATGGTGCAAGTCTGCCTGTCATTTGACTAAAATTATTCTGCATCTTTTACTTCTGCAGCAATCTGGTCTACCAAATCGTTCATTTCCTGACGATTCAAGCGGATACCTTTTTCGCGCAGAATATCTGCAATTTTCTTACGGGTGTCTTCTCCTTTTTCAGGAGCGAACAAAAGACCTGCTGCTGCGCCCAAAGCCATACCGCCCAAGAATGCAGCTACGATGTTTAGTGCTTTCATAATTTCAATTATTTTTTGTGTTAAACAATTTATAGCTGCACAAAGCTAATAAAAAACTTGATAGATTGCTTTTTTTTTAGAGAAAAAACTTGAAAAATGTTTGAACTAGCGTATTATTAACTATTTTTAATAATGCTACAAGTTATATATTACTATTTTTGCATCACATAAAATCAATATGAAGATTTAATTTAAACATTCAAATAACATGAAGAAAGTAGTTGTATTAGGAATGGGATTATGCGCCGCTCTGGCATTCTCTTCCTGTAAGTCGAGTGAAAGTGCATACAAGAAAGCCTATGAAAAGGCTAAGCAGCAGGAATTGGCTGAAGCTGGTGGCCAGACAGAGGCTCCGGCTGTAGAAGAAGCTCCAGTGGATCCGGTAGCTCCCGTAGCTCCGGTTACTCCTCCTGTTTCTAACGCTCCTGTACGTGAAGAGAAAGTGGAACTGGTGTCTGGCGATGGCTTGAAAGCATATAGTGTAGTATGTGGTAGCTTTGGCGTGAAGGCGAATGCTGATGGTTTGAAGGACTTTTTGGATCGTGAAGGCTATCATGCAAAAGTTGTATATAATGCCGAACGCAATATGTATCGCGTAGTGGCTGAGTCATTCGATACTCGTGATGCTGCTGCCAATGCCCGTGATAACTTTAAAGCCAGATATCCGAACCGTGAAGATTTCCAGGGTGCATGGTTGTTATATCGTGTGTATTGATTTTATTAGTAAAAAGTGAGGAATAATTATCCTATATGTCTGATTGGAAGCGATGGCATGAGTGCTGTCGCTTTTTTTTGTGTATTTTTGCATTCTGAAAAATCCAGTAATATTTAAATAAAGTATGAAAGGTAAAATATTGGTTGTCGCTTTGGCTCTGATTTCGGCATTACCGATGCAGGCCCAGGATAAGTTTGTTTCTATTAAATATGGAGATATGGACCAATGGGTAACCCGGAGGATTCATGAATCGGCAATAATCGGTGGTAAGACTAAACAGTTGTATGAGGTTGGACCTACGCAAGAAGTTGATGGGAATACCGCATACGTCAATATGGGAGGTTCTCCATGGGGAACTTCGAACGTAATGGCTAAGGTGGTAGGAATTGTCAAGACTAATACCAGCGTTTATCCAGAACGTCGCGGAAGTGGTTATTGTGCCCGTTTGGAAACTCATATTGAAAGTGTGAAGGTGCTGGGGATGGTCAATATTACGGTATTGGCTTCCGGTTCTATGTTTTTGGGTGATATTAAAGAACCCATTACAAGTACGAAAAGTGGGGAGGAGGCTCTGAATTCCGGTATCCGTTTTACCGGACGTCCTAAGGCGGTACGTTTTGATTATAAAGTCAAGATGTCGGGCGAACTGAACCGCATCCGTCAGACAGGGTTCAGTAAAAAGGAAGTGGTGCAGGGAAAGGATCGCGCTATTGCTGTCTGTTTCCTTCAGAAACGTACGGAAGATGCCAACGGAAATATTATTGCCAAACGGGTAGGGACAATGGCTGTCAGCTTCGACCAGACTCAAGACTGGCAGAACGGAGCGACTTTCGAGATTATGTATGGAGACATTACGCATAATTCCAAGTATGATGCATCTCTAATGGGATTGGGGGTAGGAAACTATCATGCCCGAAACAGTCACGGTGAAAGCAAGTTAATTCAGGAAGTAGGATGGGCTGCTGCTGACGAACAGCCTACTCATATGATCTTGCAGTTTACGTCCAGTTTTGGAGGTGCCTTTATCGGTTCTCCGGGAAATACCATTTGGTTGGATAATGTAGGACTGGTATATTGATATCAAGGAAACCAGATTAGAAATAGAAGAGTGGGGTGAATTTTTCATTCCACTCTTTTTTATTCTCTTTTCGCCGGGAAACCCTTGGCTTATGGAGTATATTTTAAGGTTTATATAGATATAGAAAAGGAATTAATTTGTACTTTTGTGGCGAATATGAGTAGAATATTAGCTATAGATTACGGAAGAAAACGTACAGGTATCGCTGTGACTGATCCGATGCAGATTATTGCAAACGGACTGACTACAGTCTCTACCCATCAGTTGATGGATTTCCTGTTGAACTATATCAGGCAGGAACCGGTGGAACGAATCATTATCGGGCATCCTAAACAGATGAACAATGAAGACTCGGAGAATATGAAGAACATCATTCCTTTCATGAACCGGTTGAAGAAACTGTTGCCGGATATGCCCGTAGAACTGGTGGATGAGCGCTTTACATCGGTACTGGCTCATCAGGCCATGTTGGCAGGAGGACTGAAGAAGAAGGATCGGCAGAACAAGGCGTTGGTGGATGAGATCAGTGCTACCATTATTTTGCAGTCGTATTTGGAATCGAAAAAATATTAATAAAGCATATAATAATGATTTTACCTATTTATGTATACGGACAGCCTGTTCTACGGGAAGAGGCTAAAGACATTACTCCGGACTATCCGGAATTGAAAGAACTGATTCAGAATATGTTTGAAACTATGGACCGTGCCGATGGCGTAGGCCTGGCAGCACCTCAGATAGGACTGGCTATCCGAGTAGTTGTCGTGAATCTGGATGTGTTGTCTGATGATATGCCTGAATTTAAAGGATTCCGTCGGGCTTATATCAATCCACATATTTTGGAAGTAGGAGATAATCTGGTTTCCATGGAGGAAGGTTGTCTAAGCTTGCCGGGTATCCATGAGAGCGTAAAGCGTCCGGATAAGATTCATGTGACTTACTTGGATGAAGAGATGAATTCTCATGATGAATGGGTGGAAGGATATCTGGCTCGGGTGATGCAGCATGAATTTGACCATTTGGACGGTACGATGTTTATTGACCATCTTTCGGGATTGCGCAAACAGATGATACGTGGCAAACTCAACAACATGCTGAAGGGAAAGGCCCGTTGCTCTTATAAGGTGAAAACAGTGAAATGATTCGTAAACTATTATATATCATCTGCATGGGATTGCTGTTCCCCGTGTCTGCCCTGTCTCAAATCAATACGGACAGGGTGATGACAATCGGGAAGAACGCGCTTTATTTTGAGGACTATGTCCTTTCTATTCAATATTTTAATCAGGTAATCAATGCGAAACCTTATTTGGCAGAGCCGTATTTCTTTCGAGGACTTGCCAAGATGAATCTGGAAGATTTTCAGGGAGCAGAGGCTGACTGTTCGGAAGCCCTGGTGCGTAATCCGTATGTGGTGAACGCTTATCAGGTACGAGGTATCTCGCGTATTCGTCAGGAAAATTACAAGGGAGCTATCGAAGATTATCTGAAAGCCTTGAAGTTGGATCCGGAAAATATCAGTCTTTGGCATAATCTGGCATTATGCCGGATGCGTGAAGAGGATTATCAGACCGCACGGGCTAATCTGGATACGTTGATTTCCATTTCTCCACGTTACATTGACGCTTACTTGATGCGTACAGAGGTGTCTTTGAAGCAGAAGGATACATTGCAAGCAATGGCTGATGCTGACAAGGCCATTGAAATGGACCGTTATAATCCGGATACATGGTCTTCTCGTGGAATGCTGTTCCTGCAACGTTCCAAATATAAGGATGCTGAGTCTGACTTGACGGAGGCTATCCGGCTTTCGCTGCGTAATGCCGGAGCATACATCAACCGTGCTTTAGCACGCTATCATCAGAATAATCTGCGTGGAGCCATGTCGGATTATGATCTGGCACTTGAGGTGGACCGGAATAATTTTATCGGACATTATAATCGAGGTTTGTTACGTGCGCAGGTAGGAGATGACAACCGTGCTATCGAAGACTTTAATTTCGTGCTGGAGGTAGATCCGGAAAACATGATGGCTACTTTCAACCGTGGTTTGTTGCTCGACAAGACCGGCGATTATGCAGGTGCTGTCAAGGATTATAGTGCGGTACTGAAAGAATATCCGGATTTCTTGTTGGGATATCAGTATCGGGCACAGGTGCGTCGGAAAATGGGTGATTTGAAAGGCGCCAGTGAAGACGAATTCAAGGTGTTGAAAGCTCAGTTGGAGGCTCAGAACGGGAAGACAACCCAAAAGAAAGAACAGGCTTCCGACAAGACTCGTAAGCAGTCCGACAAGAATATGAATAATTTCCGTAAGATTGTAGTGGCGGATAATGATGAGGATGACCAGAAATATAAGACTGAATACCGTGGACGGGTGCAGGATAAGAATGTGACAATCCTGCCACAACCAATGTTTGCCTTGAATTATTATGAACGTGAGGAAGAGGTAAAACGTCAGATTAATTTTGCCAAATGTATCGATGAGGTAAACAGTCGGCATGTTCTGCCGCAGCGTTTGCTGATTACAAATAATGAGGCGTCTTTGAACGAGGAGTTAGTAAAGAAACATTTCCGTTCCATAGACGACTTGTCGGCGAAGATTGAAGCCGATCCGGCTAATCCACTGAATTACTATGCTCGTGCTATGGATTTCTATCTGGTACAGGATTTTGATAATGCCATCAAGGACCTGGACGAGACTTTGAAGCGAGATTCTACGTTTATTCCTGCCTACTTCAGTCGTGCGGGTATTTATTATAAGCAATTGGAATTCCGGAAACGTGATAAAAAGTACGAATTGAATCTGGGACAGGATGCCCAAGCACAGAATCAGGTACGGAGTTTTGACTATAACCGGATTCGTGAGGACTTGGATGAAGTAATTCGTTTGGCTCCTGATTTTGTATTCGCTTATTATAACAGAGCCAATATCCTTTCGGTGATGAAAGACTACCGGGCGGCTTTGGCTGATTATAACAAGGCGATAGAACTGGATCCGAAGTTCGCAGAGGCTTACTATAACCGAGGGTTGACCAATATCTACTTGGGGAATAACCGTCAGGGTATTCAGGATTTGAGTAAGGCTGGTGAGTTGGGTTTGTTCTCGGCTTATAACATTATCAAGCGTTTTATCACCTCGAATGAGTGATATTTTTCTCAGAAAAGGAAGGTTACTCAAAAGTTTTATATATTTTTGCGATTCAAAACAATGGATAAAAAATAAAGATTATGATTAAGATAACTTTTCCTGATGGCTCCGTTCGTGAGTACAACGAAGGAGTAACTGGTCTGCAGATTGCAGAAAGCATCAGTTCCCGCCTGGCGCAGGATGTGCTGGCTTGCGGTGTGAACGGTGAAACGATAGATTTGAGCCGTCCTATCAATGAAGATGCCAACTTTGTACTTTATAAATGGGAAGATGAACAGGGTAAGCATGCCTTCTGGCATACAAGTGCCCACTTGTTGGCTGAAGCCTTACAGGAACTTTATCCGAATATCCAGTTCGGAATCGGTCCGGCCATCGAAAACGGTTTCTATTACGATGTCGATCCGGGAGAAGCTGTAATTAAGGAAAGCGATCTGCCGGTTATTGAAAAGAAGATGCAGGAACTGGCCGCCAAGAAAGAAGAATTGGTACGTCAGAGCATTGCCAAGGAAGACGCGCTGAAGATGTTCGGTGAAAGAGGCGAAACTTACAAATGTGAGTTGATTTCAGAACTGGAAGACGGTCATATTACTACCTATACCCAGGGTGCTTTCACGGATTTATGTCGTGGTCCGCACTTGGTCTCTACTGCTCCGATCAAGGCTATTAAGCTGTTGTCTGTAGCCGGTGCTTACTGGAGAGGACAGGAAGACCGTAAACAGCTGACTCGTATCTATGGTATTACTTTCCCGAAAAAGAAGATGCTGGATGAATATCTGGTAATGCTGGAAGAAGCCAAGAAACGTGACCACCGTAAGATCGGTAAAGAAATGGATTTGTTCATGTTCTCTGATACTGTAGGTAAAGGATTGCCGATGTGGTTACCGAAAGGAACTGCTTTGCGTATCCGTCTGCAGGATTTCTTGCGTCGTATTCAGGCCCGTTACGATTATCAGGAAGTGATGTGTCCGCCTATCGGAAATAAGTTGCTGTATGTAACTTCCGGTCACTATGCTAAATATGGTAAGGATGCGTTCCAGCCTATTCATACTCCGGAAGAAGGCGAAGAATATTTCCTGAAACCGATGAACTGCCCTCATCACTGTATGATTTATAAGAATTCTCCGCGTTCATACCGTGACCTGCCGTTGCGTATCGCTGAATTTGGTACAGTCTGCCGTTATGAACAAAGCGGTGAATTGCACGGATTGACTCGTGTACGTAGCTTTACACAGGATGATGCCCACATTTTCTGTCGTCCGGATCAGGTGAAGGATGAATTCCTTCGTGTGATGGATATTATTTCCATCGTTTTCACTTCAATGGGACTGGAAAACTTCGAAGCACAGATTTCACTGCGCGACAAGGAAAACCGTGAGAAGTATATCGGTA
>URWP01000102.1 GCA_900551645.1 uncultured Bacteroides sp. | reverse complement strand
TCCGTATCAGGGACAAAGCATTCATGCCTTATCCGTAAATGGCCTTTTTACCGGCCAGTAACGTATTCTTCATCAACGATACGATGGTCATCGGTCCTACTCCACCCGGAACCGGAGTGATGAAGGAACATTTCGGAGCCACCTCATCGAATTTCACGTCGCCAGTGAGTTTGAAACCGGATTTACGGGTAGCGTCCGGCACACGGGTCGTACCCACGTCAATCACCACAGCCCCTTCCTTCACCATGTCGGCCTTCACGAAATTAGGCTGTCCCAATGCCGCAATGATAATATCGGCCTCACGGCACTCTTCTACCAGGTTACGGCTCCGGCTATGACAGACGGTTACGGTAGCGTCGCCCGGATAAGCTTTCTGCATCATGAGCATCGCCATCGGTTTTCCTACAATGTTGCTACGTCCCAGCACCACGCATTTCTTTCCCTGGGTTTCAATCTGATAACGTTTCAGCAATTCCAGGATTCCGTTCGGAGTAGCAGATACATAACAAGGCAGACCGATGGCCATACGACCTACGTTGATGGGATGGAAACCGTCTACATCCTTGCGGTAATCGATGGTCTCGATGACCTTCTGCTCGGAAATATGCTTCGGAAGCGGCAACTGGACGATAAAACCGTCTACATCGTCGTCCTGATTCAGTTCACGCACCTTGGCCAGCAATTCTTCTTCCGTAACATCTGCTTCGTAACGGATGAGCATCGACTTGAAGCCGCACACTTCGCAAGCCTTCACCTTATTGGCCACATAGGTTTCGCTTCCTCCATCATGCCCGACCAGAATCGCCGCCAGATGGGGACGTTTTCCCCCTTTCGCTACAATCTCAGCCACTTCGGCCGCTATCTCCTGTTTTACCTGTTCGGAAATAGCCTTTCCATCTATCAATGTCATATCTTCAGATTTTTTATGATTGTAACAAAGATAAGCGATAATCCGTCCTATCGGCCTACCAGAGAACAGCTTTAAGGTAAATTAACAGAGACGGATATTGCCGGAATACCTCCTCCGAAAACGAACGTTCATTCTCATCCACACGCCCGTTTGTCTTCATCAAAACGAACGGATGTATGCGGCAAAACGTCCGTTCGTTTTACCAAAGCCTGCCGGAAGCTACCGTCCGAAGTTGCCCGGAACAGGGAAAAGATAGGAAATTCTCCTGTTTTTATGGGTTTTATATCGAATAATCCGCATCTTTTAAACTTGAAGGAAGGAGAGAAACAAAAAATTCTATTACCTTTGCAAGAAGTTTAGTTATGAAGATTACAAGATTCAACATACTATATATTATCGGGGCTTTTTTTCTGGCCTTGTTCTCCCAGACTCCCGCATCTGCCGGGAACGACAACCGCTTTACCCTGGTCATCGATGCCGGACACGGAGGGCATGACCCAGGTGCCATCGGCAGAAATGTCAAGGAGAAAAACATTAACCTGAAAGTAGCCCTGAAACTGGGCAAACTGATAGAACAGAACCTGCCGGATGTACGGGTGGTCTATACACGCGACCGGGATGTATTCATTCCGTTGCACCGGAGAGCTGAAATTGCCAACAATGCCAAAGCCGACCTGTTCGTATCCATCCATACCAACTCGCTGGCTTCACGGAACAGCCGGGTAAGCGGTGCGGAAACCTATACCCTGGGTCTGCACCGTACACAAGAGAATCTGGAGGTAGCCCAAAAGGAAAACTCGGTGATTCTGATTGAAGATGACTATAAGCAGCAATATGCCGGATTCAATCCTAACTCGGCCGAAAGCTATATCATCTTCGAGTTCCTGCAGGACAAATATATGGCCCAAAGTGTCAACCTGGCCCAACTGGTGCAACGCCAGTTCCGGAACAACGGACGACAAGACAAGGGAGTGCATCAGGCCGGATTCCTGGTATTGCGCGAAACCTCCATGCCCAGTATCCTGGTGGAATTGGGATATATCACCAACCCTACCGAAGCCGCCTTCCTTATTTCGGAAAACGGAAGCGCCATTATGGCACGGAGTATCTATACGGCTATCGCCAATTACCGGAAACAGCAGCAACATGTCCGTTCCGGCGAAAACCGGGGAACAGCTCCGGCGACAAGCATACCGGTAACTGAAACAGACTCCGCTTCGAAGGAAACGGCTGCCGAGTCACCATCCGCCTCACCGGCTTCCCAAGACAATACACGGACCCAGCAAGCAAATACCTCCGACGTACAACCTGCCAGACATCCGTCGAAACAGGAAGCTTCACGCCCGGTATTCAAGATACAGATTACTACATCGTCACGGGTACTTCCGAAAGGAAGCAAGCAACTGAAAGGGCTGGCTCCGGTGTCTTATTATAAAGAGAACGGACTGGTGAAATATACCTATGGCGAAGACACGGACTACAACCGGATTCTCCGCCTGAAACGTACCAAAGTGGATGCCAAATTCAAGGATGCCTTCATCATCGCCTTTAAAGACGGACAGAAGATGAACATCAACGAGGCTATCCGCGAGTTCAAACGAAACAGAAGAAAATAAATAGAAACTACAAATAGCAAAATGAGAAAAGAAGTAAAAATAGGTTTGGCCGGTATCGGCGCATTGCTGATACTCTTTTTCGGCATCAATTACCTGAAAGGCGTAAATATGTTAAAGTCTGAAAGTTACTACTACGTAGAATTTGCAGACATCAACGGACTGGCCAACTCAAATCCGGTTTTTGCCAACGGACTGAAAGTAGGATTGGTAAGAGACATCCAATACAATTACCATAAACCCGGTCATGTAGTGGTAGGTATCGACATGGACGAAAAAATGCGCATACCGAAAGGCAGCTACGCCGAACTGGTAACCGAAATGCTGGGTACCGTCAAAATCAACCTGATACTGAACTTCGAAAACACTAGCTACCATGCGGCAGGAGATACCATTCAGGGAATCGCCAATCCGGGCATCATGGGAGTGGCCGAAAAAGAACTGATGCCGAAGGTGGAACAGATGATGCCGAAGCTGGATTCTATTCTGAGCTCGCTCAACCAACTACTGGCCGACCCTGCTCTGAAAAATACCATACACAACGCCGAAAAGCTGACCGCTTCACTGAACGCTACCAGCAATCAGCTTCATACCTTGATGGCGAAAGATGTTCCGGCTCTGACAAGCAACATCACCACCATCACTGAAGACTTGAAACAAATCAGCGGCAACCTGAAGGATATAGACTACACATCTACTTTCAGCAAAGTGGATTCTACCCTTCAGAACGTCCGTCTGCTTACCGACAAGCTGAACAGGAAGGACAACTCACTGGGGCTTCTGCTCAACGACTCATCGTTGTACAACAACCTGAACGCTACGGCCGGCAATGCTGCCAGTCTGCTGGAAGACCTGCAGGCACACCCGAAACGCTACGTACACTTTTCACTCTTCGGAAAGAAAGACAAATAAACACTATATAGAAATAATCTAAATAACAAAAGCTATCCGGAATTCCGGATAGCTTAAAAACAAACGATTGATAATCAATAGATAAAAACAAAATCGGATACTGGCAAAAGGCAAGAAAACCAACTATTAAATTATTGATGTACAATACGTTGAAAAGTGCAAAATATCCTATTTGAAGGCTCAATTACGCCATTTTATAAAAAGCTAATTATCAACATTTTAAATAAAAGGTAAAAAAAACAAGCAAAAACAGATTTGTTTTTCTAAAATATCCTTACGAAATTTGCAAAGTAGAAGTTTTTGCAGTTAAAAATAACAACGCACGTATGATTGAAAACAACCAGGCTGTAGCAGTGTGGAATCGTTGTCTCTCTTTCATTAAAGACAACGTGAACACGACAGCATACAATACATGGTTTGAGCCTATCGTACCGCTCAAGTACGAAAACAAGGCACTGACGATTGGAGTCCCAAGTCCTTTCTTCTATGAATATCTGGAAGAAAAGTACGTGGGATTGCTTCGTGCAGCCTTGTATAAAGAAATCGGTGAAGGAACGGAACTGATGTACTCTATCCTGACGGATAAGACAAACCATATCACCATGAATATTGAAGGGACAAAACGGTCGACCGCTTTGCCCCAACAGCCTATACATAATGCCAACAAGGCACCTAACCCGCTACAAGCAGCCGTACCTCAGGATTTGGACCCGCATCTGAATCCGAACTACAACTTCGAGAACTTCATCAAGGGAAACAGCAACGAATTTTCACGCACGGTAGCCGAAACGGTCGCACAAAACCCGGCACGTACGTTCAACCCGTTGTTCTTATACGGCCCGTCAGGCGTGGGAAAAACCCACCTGATCAATGCCATCGGTACACGTATCAAGGAACTTTATCCGGAAAAGCGTGTATTGTATGTATCTGCACACCTCTTCCAAGTGCAGTATACAGACTCTGTGCGTACCAACCACTTCAATGACTTCATCAGCTTCTACCAGACTATCGATGTACTGATTATCGATGATATCCAGGAATTTGCCGGAGTAACGAAGACACAGAACACCTTCTTCCACATCTTCAACCACCTGCACCAGAACGGCAAACAGCTTATCCTGACCTCCGACCGTGCTCCGGTCATGCTACAGGGTATGGAGGAACGTCTGCTTACCCGTTTCAAATGGGGACTCGTAGCCGAACTGGAAAAACCGGATATTGAACTGAGAAAGAATATCCTGCGTAACAAAATCAAGAAAGACGGACTGGTCATTCCGGAATCGGTCATCTGCTACATTGCGGAGAACGTGAACGAAAGCGTACGTGAACTGGAAGGTATCGTCAACTCTCTGCTGGCCCAGTCTATCCTGTTCAAACGTGAAATCGATCTGGAACTGGCTCAACGCATCGTCAAGAAAGCAGTGAAATGCGCGGAAGTCAAACCAATTACCGTAAACGACATTATAGAAAAGGTATGCAGCCACTACAAGATTGATACCTCGGCCATCCATACCAAGACCCGTAAACGTGAAGTGGTGCAGGTAAGACAAGTAGCCATGTATCTGGCCAAGAAACATACCGATACCTCATCGTCAAAAATCGGCCAGCTCATTGGAAACAAAGACCATGCCACCGTACTTCATGCCTGCAAGATGGTGAAAGACCAGGTAGAGGTAGACAAGGCTTTCAAGAATGAAATCGAGGAAATCGAAGCAACCCTTCGGACCAAATAAGAGGAATTTTCTGTAAAACGGAAAGCCCGGACTGAACAAAAGAATATTTTCAGTCCGGGCTTTTCTGCTATTTCTCATCTACTATTCCAAAAATCCCTGTTTACGCAAAGTCTCCAGCAAGACTTTCGAAATCTCTTCGTTGACGGCTTTAGTGTAGCGATAATCAGTAAATACCTGCGCCAAATTCTCCGTATGATTCACTTCTACGAAATGCTGGTTTTCAGGCATAGCCTCTTTAGCCTCATAAATCCGGTCGATATCCTGTTCCTTGTATGCCTGATAGGTTTCCTGATGAATCAGACCTTTTATCGGGAGTCTTTCTGGCTGAGCCGGACACTCATCGGGATAGCCTACGGTAATTGTAGCAATCGGAACAACCAGCTTCGGCAATTCCAAAGCCTCTATCAAGCCTCCTGCAGAATAAAGTGTAGTACCCAGATAACAGGTACCCAGACCAGCCGCCTCGGCCAACGTACAGAAGTTCTGAGTAACCAGCAAGGTATCGCTCGCCGCATTCATGAATGACAGGAAATTATCATAGCCCGGAACAGCATTCCGTTGGTGGCACCATTGGCAGAACCGGTTGAAATCGGCACAGAAGGTCAGAACAACTGGTGCAGAGGTTACCATCGGCTGATTGAAATGATACGGAGCAATCCGTTCCTTGCGCGCCGCATCACGGGTTACAATAACACTATAGAGCTGCATATTCCCCATTGTAGGGGCACGGAAAGCTTCTTCCAACAACTCTTTCAACAACGAATCCGGAATATCCTGATTCGTATACTTACGTATAGTACGTCTGTTTTTGATTGATTCCATCTTCAAATGATTTTTTTCTTTACAAACATACATAAAACCCGGCTAATTTCATACGATAAACGTCAAAAACAAACATACCGGCGACAGATTCTATAATCCGGTGGCAGAAGGTATGCATTCTCCTATCAGCCGCTCTTATTCCAACAGGGAAAAGCAACAATCTGACAACTCATATAATAAACTTTGAAATATGCAAGTTTTCCGTTTTTGAAAACTTTGAATTAACATTGTAAAAATAGTATGTTGTATATCAGTATTTTAAATTTGCTTTTTGGAAAAGTTTATATACATACTCCAAGTTCCAAGGTTTTTATTTTGTGAATTGGAAAAACATCTATAGATTTGCATCGCGTTTGTAACTAATGGCAAAACTTCTACACCTTTGCTTAAAGAAACAAACCAATTATCAATATATCAACCGTGGAAAAAAAGACGTATAGCTACGACGAAGCCTTCAACGCTTCGTTGCAGTATTTCAATGGAGACGAATTGGCTGCACGAGTGTGGGTCAATAAATACGCCGTAAAAGATTCGTTCGGGAACATCTACGAGAAATCGCCGGAAGATATGCATTGGCGTATCGCCAATGAAGTGGCACGTATCGAAGCCAAATACCCTAACGGACTCAAGGCGGAAGAATTGTTCGACTTGTTCGACCATTTCAAATACATCATCCCTCAGGGAAGTCCGATGACCGGTATAGGCAATGACTTCCAAGTGGCTTCCTTGTCTAATTGTTTCGTAATCGGTCTGGACGGCTCGGCCGACTCCTACGGTGCCATCATCCGCATCGATGAAGAACAGGTGCAACTGATGAAACGACGCGGAGGTGTAGGTCACGACCTGTCACACATCCGTCCGAAAGGTTCTCCGGTAAAGAATTCTGCCCTGACTTCTACCGGTCTGGTGCCTTTCATGGAACGTTATTCGAATTCTACCCGCGAAGTGGCACAAGACGGACGCCGTGGAGCGCTTATGCTGACCGTATCCATCAAACATCCGGATTCAGAATCTTTCATTGACGCCAAGATGACAGAAGGAAAAGTTACAGGCGCCAATGTTTCGGTAAAACTGGACGACGCTTTCATGCAGGCCGCCGTAGACAACCAGACTTATACCCAACAATTCCCGATCGATTCCGATCACCCCGCGGTTACAAAAGAAATCAATGCCGCTGCCTTGTGGAAGAAAATTGTCCACAATGCCTGGAAATCGGCCGAACCGGGTGTACTTTTCTGGGACACCATCCTTCGTGAATCTGTTCCCGATTGTTATGCCGACCTGGGATTCCGTACGGTTTCTACTAACCCATGCGGTGAAATTCCACTTTGCCCGTATGACTCCTGCCGTCTGCTGGCCATCAACCTTTATTCGTATGTAATCAATCCGTTTACTCCGGAAGCCCATTTCGATTTCGATCTGTTCAAGAAACACGTAGCACTGGCTCAACGTATCATGGATGATATCATCGACCTGGAACTGGAAAAGATTGAAAAAATCATGGAAAAGATTGATAGCGATCCGGAAAGTATCGAAGTAAAAGGTGCCGAACGCCACTTGTGGGAAAAGATTTACCGCAAATCGGGTATGGGACGCCGTACCGGAGTAGGTATCACCGGAGAAGGCGATATGCTGGCCGCTATGGGATTACGCTACGGAACCGAAGAAGCCAGCGATTTCTCCGAAAAGGTACACAAGACTATCGCACTGGCAGCTTACCGTTCATCCATCAACATGGCCAAAGAACGCGGTGCATTCGAAATCTACGATGCCGAACGAGAAAAGAACAACCCGTTCATCAACCGCCTGAAAGAAGCCGACCCGGAACTGTACGAAGAAATGATGAAATACGGACGCCGTAACATCGCCTGCCTGACCATCGCTCCTACCGGAACTACCAGTCTGATGACACAAACCACTTCGGGTATCGAACCTGTCTTCATGCCGGTATACAAACGCCGCCGGAAAGTCAATCCGAACGATACCAATGTACACGTGGACTTTATTGACGAAACCGGAGATGCTTTCGAAGAATACATCGTCTTCCATCACAAGTTCCTGACTTGGATGAAAATCAACGGATATGACCCCGATAAGCGGTATACTCAGGAAGAAATAGACGAACTGGTAGCCAAATCACCATACTATAAAGCAACTTCCAATGATGTGGACTGGCTGATGAAAGTAAAGATGCAGGGACGTATCCAGAAATGGGTAGACCACTCTATCAGTGTCACCATTAACCTGCCGAACAACGTCGATGAAGAGCTGGTGAACCGCCTCTACGTAGAAGCCTGGCGTTCCGGATGTAAAGGATGCACCGTCTATCGTGATGGTTCACGTGCCGGCGTACTCCTCTCTACCAAAAAGAAAGAAGAAAAGAAACCCGATACAGCTACCGTCGACAAGTTGCTCAAACGCCCGCAAGTGGTGGAAGTACGCCCGAAAGTTCTGGAGGCCGACGTTGTACGTTTCCAGAACAACAAGGAGAAGTGGGTGGCATTCGTGGGTCTGCTCGACGGACGTCCCTACGAAATCTTTACCGGTCTGCAAGACGAAGAAGAAGGAATCCTGTTGCCAAGATCGGTTACTCACGGACGTATCATCAAGAACTACGACGAAGACGGCGTAAAACACTACGACTTCCAGTTCGAAAACAAGCGAGGCTACAAGATGACCATCGAAGGCCTCTCCGAGAAATTCAACAAGGAATACTGGAACTACGCGAAACTGATTTCAGGAGTTCTCCGCTGGCAGATGCCGATTGACCAGGTCATCAAGCTGGTAGGTTCTCTGCAACTGGATAGCGAGAATATCAATACCTGGAAAAACGGTGTAGAACGTGCCCTGAAGAAATACGTTCAGGACGGTACCGAAGCCAAAGGCGTGAAATGTCCGAATTGCGGCAACGAAACCTTGGTTTATCAGGAAGGTTGCCTCATCTGCAAGACTTGCGGTTCTTCCCGTTGCGGATAAATCATCAGTACT
>URWP01000101.1 GCA_900551645.1 uncultured Bacteroides sp. | reverse complement strand
ATTGCCGTTTTCATCGTACGGGCTATCCCACGGGAACATGGAGTACATGGCTGTCACGGAATATTGGGCATCGTGAGTGTCGCGCATCGCGCCGGATACAGAAGGTTTGATAGTCAGCCAGTCGAACGGTTTGTAGTTGCTGCGGTAACGGAAATTGTAACGCTGCAGGTCATAGCCTTTCACTGCACCTTCTTCCGAGTAGTAACCCATGGAGAAATAAGAATTGATTTTTTCTCCACCGCCCGACAGAGATACATTGTATTCCTGGGTTACACCGCTTTGGGTAGCCAGATCCCACCAATCGAAGTTGGAGTTGCGCAGGTCTTCATTCCAGCGCGGAAAAGTGATACTCTCAGGATTATTGAATGACTTGTAGTAATCATACAGTTCGGCACCGTCCATCATTTCCAGCTTACCGTTGTTCAGTGTACTTACACCGGCTTTGGCAGATACGTTGATGGTCATCTTGCCGCTTTTACCGTTTTTGGTTGTTACCAGGATTACACCGTTGGCACCCTGCGAACCGTAGATGGCAGTAGATGCCGCGTCTTTCAGGATGGTCATGGTTTCGATATCGGCTGGATTCAACTGTCCGGCTCCGTCACCGACAATTACACCGTCGATTACCCACAACGGAGCTGAGCTACCGTTGATAGAGGCCTTACCACGGATTACAACGGCACCGCTTGAACCCGGCTGTCCGGAACCTGGAGCAACGAATACACCGGAAACCTTACCGTTCAGCATGTTTTCTACGTTGGCTGTGGTTACATCTTTCAGCTTATTTTCCTTGACAGTCTGCAACGAACCGGTCAGACTTTCCCGACGCTGTGTACCGTAACCTACTACTACTACTTCATCCAGAGTTTCGGTATCTTCTTTCAATGTTAAGTTTAATGATTGGCCATTCCAAACGATACTTTGAGTAACAAAGCCTACGAACGAAACTTCAATGGTGGCTCCTTTCTTGACCCCATTGATGGAGAATTTACCGTCTATGTCAGTAATTGCACCGTTGGTGGTCCCTTTTACTACGACGGATGCACCGATGACCGGTTCACCGGCGCCATCTTTTACGATACCTTTACAGGCATCGTTCTGCTGCTGTACAGAAACTGATTCGCTGGAAGCATATGCAGGAAGTCCTCCTGCGACTCCCATGCCAAGGCATAAGAGCATGCTGACAAGTCTCACTTGTTTTTGCATAAGATATTAGGTTTAGGTTTAACTATTATGGTTATTTTCTTACAAAGAGAAGTATTATTGTGCAAATATATGAAATAAATCAGATTTTTTGCAAAAAAAATAAGAAAATCCCCTTTTGGAGACTCTTTTGTTTCTTTTTGTTGTCATTCGGTGTTCTTTATATTTTATATAAACAGCTGGAAATCAAAAGTTAGATTCTCTTTGTAAGAAAAAGATGATTAGAATTGGTTTTGATATACAAGAAGTATTGGTACAAAAAAGAGACTAGATATATGTCAAGCCCTTCTTGAGTTTTATTATCTGAAGCTTTTCTGGTATTGTGCATATTCTTTAATTTAAATATTTTAAATCTAAGCCACTATGTTAAAACGTTTTAAATCGGTTTCTCTGTTATTGCTGACGGCTGGTTTCACTTCTTCAGGTATATATGCTGCACCTAATGGAAGTAACCCAACAATCCACTACTTGTACAGGAGTCGTAAAGGATGCTACAGGTGAACCTGTAATCGGTGCATCAGTAGTTGTTGCAGGTACTACCAATGGTACGATTACAGACTTTGACGGTAAATTCTCTTTGGAGAATGTTAAGCCTGGTAGTTCACTGACCATCTCATTCATCGGATTTTCTTCTCAGACGGTTAAGTGGAAAGGTACTTTGTTGGATATTGTTTTGAAAGAAGACAATAAAGTATTGGATGAGGTAGTTGTAGTAGGTTACGGTACGCAGAAGAAGGTGAACCTGACCGGTTCTGTCGCTTCAGTCAGTGCAGATGAAATCAAGGATCGTGTCCAGACCAATGTGCTGTCTGCCGTACAAGGAACAGTTCCGGGAGTTACCGTTATTTCCTGACCGGGTTCTACTCCGAGCATTAACTTCCGTGGGCGTGGTAACTTGGGAACATCCGAACCGCTTTACGTTATCGACGGAGCTATCTCGGATGCAACTTTCTTCTCTAATCTTGACCCGAACAGCATTGAATCCATCTCTTTCTTAAAAGATGCCGCTTCATCGGCTATTTATGGTTCGCGTGCCGCTTATGGTGTTGTATTGGTTACTACCAAACAGGGTAAGAAAGAAAAGATGAATGTGTCTTATAGCGGATACGTTGCCTGGAGTAATCCTACTTACAAACCTGAATATGTAAATTCGGTACAATATGCAGAGTTGTATAACGAAGCTTTGTATAATTCAAATCCTGCTTTGGGCAAATATCAGGGATATACCGAAGAACAGATTAAGTATTTTGCTGACGGTTCGCAGCCTGACCTATATCCGAATACAGACTGGAATGACCTGATATTGGATAAAAATGTTATCAGTACCCAACACTCATTGAATATCAGCGGAGGATCTGAGAAAGTACGTTATTTTCTGGGGTTAGGTTATCTGTATAAAGACAACATGATTCCGAATCAGGACTCCGACCGTTATAATTTGGATTTGTCGTTGAATTCGGACGTAACTGACTGGTTGAGTATCAAGGCCGGTGTGAAGTATATTCAGAACAATGGTAACCGAACCAGCGGTGCGCCTTCGTTGGCCAACTTCTCAATTGTTCCGGTCACTTTTGTTCCGATACAGTCGAATGGGGAGTGGGGAACTATCAACGGTGGTCAGACAGCCAGCAGTAATTTCATTACCGGTAACCCGTTGCGTGCCTTGAGTCGTGGCGACTGGGATCATAACCGTACCGAGAATACCATGTATGATTTAGGTTTCGACCTGAAGCCAGTGAAGGGACTGGTCATCAGTGGAAGCGGAACTTATAAACGCTATGAATACAAGGACAAGAACTATACAGCTTTGCAGGACAATGCCATCAACTTCTTGAGTGGTAAGGAAATCGATGGTACCGGAACAACCATCAATAAGATGGGAGTGAGCTGGGTTACCTCCAGTACTATGCTTTATACGGCAACAGCCAAGTATGACTGGTCGAATGATACACATGCTTTCGGAGCTTTGCTGGGTACTTCATATGAACACTATCAATATGAAGCATTGTCGGCTTCCAGACAAGATTTTCCATCCGATGAAATGGTAGATCTTGAGGCTGGTTCTACTTCCGGTGCCAATTATAAGAATAATGGAGGCATGGCCGAGTATAAGATGCTTTCTTATTTTGCCCGATTGAATTACAGCCTGATGGACCGTTACCTGTTTGAAGTGAATATGCGTGCGGATGCTTCTTCACGTTTCCATAAAGATCATCGTTGGGGTTATTTCCCTTCATTCTCTGTGGGATGGAGAATCAGCGAAGAAAATTTCATGGACAGGTTTACCTGGTTGGATAATCTGAAACTGCGTGCTTCTTATGGTACGTTGGGTAACATCAACAACGTAGATAATTATGATTATTTCCAGAATTATTCCAGTGGTAATCATTATAATTTCAGTGATGTACCTGTAATCGGTATTGCCGAATCGAAACCAGCCAATGTTACTTTAGGTTGGGAAAAGGTTTCCATGACTGACATCGGTTTGGATTTGGATATTTTCAATGGTATGCTTAGTTTGACTGCCGATTATTATATCAAGAACACCAATGATATTTTGTTGGCATATAATGTGGCCAGTGAAACGGGTATTTCCAATGCACCGTCACAGAATCTGGGTAAAGTGAAGAATACCGGTTTTGAACTTTCTTTGAATCATCGGAATAAAATCGGTAAAGTACAGTATAGTATCGGAGCCAATCTTTCTACCAACAAGAATGAAGTTGTAGCTATGGGAACTTCCAATAATAAGACTTCTACTGCCAGCTATGTTATTCAATATATCTTGCGGGAAGGAGAGGCTATCGGTTCATATTACGGTTATAAGACAGACGGACTGTATACGCAGGCAGATATTGATGCCGGACACTATTATACTTACGGTGGTGTAACTCCGAATGCCGGTGATATCAAGTTTGTTCCTCAGCGTGAAGGAGTGCAATATGGTGATGCCATTACAGCAGACGACCGTACTATTATCGGTAAAGATGTACCTAGTTTTACTTATGGAGCTAACCTGAGTATCCAATATGCAGGTTTCGAACTGAGTGCTATGGGACAAGGTGTAAGTGGTACTGATGTGGCATTCGACGTATACGGTATCCATCCGTTCTATCACGGTATGGATAATCCGCGTAAGTTCCACTTGGGACGTTGGACAGAAAGTAATCCGGATCCTCATGCTGTTTATCCGAGAATTTACAGCGCCAGTGACGCTCATACTACTTATAACCGTACTTTCAGCGATTATCATCTGTTTGATGCGGACTATTTCCGTTTCAAGACCATTACGTTGGGATACACTTTGCCCAAGCAGTTTGTAACCCGTTTGGGATTGCAGACTTTGAAGTTCTACCTGACCGGTGAAAACCTCTTCACAATACGTGCTGACAAGCGCATGAAGGATTTCGACCCGGAATCATCCAGTGGTGTAATCTATAACCTCGGTACAAAGTCTGTGGCTTTCGGTGTTAATTTATCATTCTAAACAACCTTTGTTAATTTTATATGTATGAAAAGAAATGTTAGAAATCTATTGATAGGTTTATGTTTGACGGGAGGTCTTGCCGGATGTGATTTGGACGTTATTCCACCGGCCAATATTGCGGCAGAAAGCTTCTGGAAAGACGATAAGGATGCGTGGTACGCACTGAATGCCTGCTATTCCGGAATGGATGCGGTAGATATCTGGGATGAGATGTGTACATACAATGCTCATAGCCATAAGCCTTGGGAAGGTAACTATGAACTGGTACAGCAGAACGGTATCAATGCCAGCGCCGGTTATGGCAGTTATTATTTCGGTATGGTAAGAACAGTCAATAACTTTTTGGTCAATGTCGAGAATTGCAATATGGATGCTACCTTGAGGGAGCGTATGAAGGCTGAGGCCCGTTTTTTCCGGGCCATGAGTTATCTGGATCTTACTACGAAGTTTGGTAAAGTACCTATCGTAACGACGGTGATGGATTACGATGCGCCGAATGTTCCCCGTGACGAGGTAGAGCAAGTAAGGGCATTTATCCTACAGGAGCTGCAGGAGATTTCAGAAATCCTGCCGGAAAGTTATGACGGAAGTTCCATGAACGAGGTGGGACGTATCACCCGTTACGGCGCTTTGGCATTACGGGCACGTGCTGCCTTATATTTCGGAAACTATGCGGAAGCTGAAAAATCGGCTGCTGCTGTCATGAATTCGGGCAAATATTCATTGTTCAAGATTTCGTCATTAAACGATGCTCAGAATAAAGAGGCAGCCGAAATGGATGCTTACATGGATTATGAGGCGAAAGGCCTGGACCGTGAAAAGTTCCTGTTGGGTATGTTCAGTTACGAATCTCTTTGGTTTGAGGAGAATGCTTCTCCTGCAAACCCGGAATTTGTGGTAACAAGAGAATATATGGCTGATGCCAACAACAATGACTGGTGCAGATATACCTATTTTATCCCCAAATCGCTGTCTGTCAAAGACGGTTATTGTTCCTATGAGCCGATGCAGGATTTGATTGATGCTTATTGGGATGCTGACGGTAAGACTTTACGTAACGACATTACCATGGAACAGCGTAAGGCTAACTTCGAAGCGATGTGGAAAGACTTTGAAGAAGTAAGGAACGATCAGGCTGCTTACTTTGCCAAGGTTAAATCTACGGACCTGATGCAGTATCCTTATATGGAGGAATTCCGCAATCGCGACAGCCGTCTGTATGCATCCATGTTGTTCCCGTTCAAGGGATGGCATGAAACGGCCAAGGGAGAATTCTATCTGATGTTCGATCCGACAAAGATTAATCAGGATGGTAACGAAACCTGGACAGGTTACTGTTTCCGTAAGATGGTAGCGCTGGAACCTTATGACGAATATAATTCACCGGCCGATTATCCGGTAATCCGTTATGCGGAAGTCCTTTTGACTTTTGCTGAGGCCCATCTCCAGAACAGTGGCTGGGATGCGCAGGTGACAGGTGCCTTGAATCTGCTGCGTGACCGTTGCGGTATGCCGGATGTGCCGGCTTCTCTGTCTAAAGAAGAAGGAATCAACTTCATCCGTAACGAACGACGTATTGAACTGGCTGCCGAAGGCCATCGGTTCGATGATATCCGCCGTTATGGTTCCGATTATTGTAAGCAGGTAATGAACGGGCCTTCCTATGCTCCTAACGGTTATCAGGTAATCAATAAAGTATGGGATGACCGCCTGTTGTTGATGCCGATTCCACAGAGCTCTATTGATTTGAATCCGCTGTTGAAGGATGATCAGAATCCGGGTTATTGATTCTGTATACAGAATATGGAAAAAGGCTGTCTTGTGGACAGCCTTTTTTATTCTTTGGGGATGCTATTTCTTAGGTGTGATACGTGCTGTCCATCCACCTCCGGATGCCATTTCGATGTGCAATTTGTCACCTGCCTTTACGGTACGTATGTCTCTGCGGTAATCGGTAGCTTTCCGGTCTGCATTGATACCGTCGGAAAAGATCTCGGCTTCATATTCCCCTTCACTCAGGAAAGAAAGATCTATGATACACTGGCGTGGATTCCAGTTGGTCATGGCTGCCGCATACCATATACCGTCCTTGCAACGTGCCAGACAGATATATTCACCCACTTTACCGTCTAAAGCAATGGTTTCATCGAATACAGTAGGAACTTTGGCTATGAAGTCTGTGCATTCTTGTTCTTTCCGATATTTGCTTGGGCTGTCGGCTAGCATCTGTAAGGGTGCTTCGAAAAGAGTGTACATAGCCATTTGGTGGACTCGTGTCCCTTGGCTCATAGGATGGTCATTGATAGCGCGGAATGTACTGCGTGTAGCATTGATGGTTGCTCCGGGGGTATAATCCATAGGGCCTGCCAGCATACGCAGATAGGGAGCACTGACATCGTAACGTGGAAAATCGTGAAGCGGTTGTCCGTTGGCGATAGGTTCCCATTTGGCATTTTCCAGTCCTTTGACTCCTTCGAAATTGAGTATGTTGGAGTAAGCACGTTGTATGCCGGCCGGCTTGATGCCGTGGTAATCCAGTACCAGATGATAGTCTGCCGCTTTCTGTGCCAGTTCATACAGGGAGCGGATAACGGGTTGGTCGTCCCGGTCGAAGAAATCAATTTTAAAACCTTTGATACCTAACTTGCTGTAGTGTCTGAAGGTATTGTCTGTGTCCTTTACAGCATTCCGCCAGCTGGACCAAAGGATGATTCCTACATGTTTCTGGTTTCCGTAGGCGGTCAGTTCTTCAAGGTTAATCTCCGGAATTACGTCCATCAGACTTTCCGGACTGCTCCATCCTTCGTCAATGATGATGTATTCCAAGTGATTTTCGGCTGCAAAATCAATGTAGGCTTTGTAAGTAGGAGTATTCATTCCAGCCTTGAAATCTACACCAGTCAGATTACAGGTATTCCACCAGTCCCAGGCTACTTTGCCAGGTATTATCCACGAAGTGTCGGTCAGACGGCAGACAGGTGCCAAACGTTGTGCCATGTCATTGTCTGCCAGTTGGGTATCTTTTTCGCTGACGAGAATTACTCTCCAGGGAAGTGTCTGCCGTGCATCGGTATGTGCCAGATAATCGGCACGACGGGTAGGCACTAGGTTCAACCGGTTGTGTCCTCCTACTGTTTCTTCCAAAGGATAAGGGGCGAAAGCGGCTGTCAGCGCATGAGGTTTGTCATTGTTGCGCAGCAGAAACATACCCGGATAGTTTTCTACTCCAGCATCCATGATTACTGCTTTGTGTCCGTTGCCTAAGTCTACCATGAAGGGGGTGATAGCCAGTGAATCGGGCTTCATGGCTGAAAGCTTGCATTCATCGTAATAAGATTCGAAAGAATAGCAGTACCGTTCACCGCCCCGGTTGTCATTTACATATGGAATGAAGGCATGATAGTCTTCTTCGAAATTGAATTCGGCTACTTCCTGTTCGATGAACAAAGGTTTCCGTTGTTCCAGAATGAAACGATAGGCTGCACCATCGTCATAGGCCCTGAATTCCACACTGTATCCTCCCTTGCATTTCAGCAGAAGCTGGTTGTAATGGTCTTGTACGGCGGCACGTTTATAGAATGGTGTCTCAAATGAAGTCCGGACTTCGTTTTGTGAAGCCTTGCTCACTTTGACAGAAGTTCCCAATGTGATTTCTTTGTGGTTTGGTCCGTCTTCTCTTGCTTTTAAGGCAATGGCAGAAGGAAGCATGATTGTGTTTCCGTCTTGTTCGATACTCCAGGTCAAGGCTTCTGCGGTGCCGATGTAGATGTTCAGTTTGCCGTCGGGCGATGCCAGCCGGTAGTCTTGTGCCCATAGATTCCCGGTCAGTAAACAGAACAGAAAACCGGCAGCAAATGCTTTTCTTAGTAATGAATGTTTCATATGAATTTATGTTAGATTTTGAAAGTAGTAGCAAATAAGAACCTGAACGTTTGGAATTTACCCCGTTCCTTAATCTCGGTAATGGCAATTGGTGCTCCTGGATTGATATGGGTATCTGTATTTCTCATGTATTCTTTATATTATAGTATATTCAGGTAACTGTTTGCTACAAAGATACAGTTCTGTGGATAATAAACCATATAATTTGTGGCTTTATTATGGTTCTTTCCTGCTGTCTTATGCAGGGGATGATGAATCTTTCAGCAGCTTGGTCTTCTTCAGAAGAAAAGCACATTGAATAAACTTCTTTTCATTTTTCCTACAGTTTTTAGTTTGGACAAAAGTAGGAAACCGACCACGTTTTCTTGACACGCAAAACATTGCAAATCAGTGAGAAAGGCTCTAATTCGGTGGAGATTTTTGCTCCACCTTTTATCTCCACCTTTTGCTCCACCTCGAACGGTAATATTT
>URWP01000100.1 GCA_900551645.1 uncultured Bacteroides sp. | reverse complement strand
AATACGTGTTCGTTGGAACAGAGATTTGAAGATGGCTCCTACTGTCAGACCGGCAATGGTCAGTAGTAAAGGGGTAAGGAGGGTTGTTTCTTCCATAGTATAGATTAGAGTTATGATTATTAAAATCGGTTTGTAGTCAGTTTAGAATAAGGTATTCTATATCTGATAATTGCAAATATAGAATAAATTATTAATTTTTGTTATCTGATACTTAAAAATATTGTTTCCTTTTTTCTTCTTGTCCTACCATGGAAGTAACAAGGTTACGGTTGCTGTTTTATATCTGAAGGAAGAATTCTGCCGTTGTCACAGAATCGTTTATTCAAAGGATATTCCTGGGATAAATCTTTATATTATTTCTGATATAGTCGGAAATATAAAAATCCGGTCTCATTGGATTTGTTTCCATGAGCCGGATTTTTTCATATAGGATGTTTATCAGTTATCAGTCTGTGACCTTGAAAGTTACTGGAGCTCCGCTTTGGCTGTCTGGAGCTACCCATAGGTTGAAATCTCCAGCTTCTACTACGTGCTGCATGTCAATGTTCCAGAAAGCCAGTTCGCTGATTGGAAGTTCAAAGGATATATTTTTCTTTTCTCCCGGTTTCAGAGTAATGCGGGTGAATCGTTTCAATTCCTTTACCGGCCGGGTTACAGAACCTACCTTGTCTTGTATATAGAGTTGGGCTATTTCTGTACCTTCATAATTACCGGTATTTTCCAGGTCGAACGTAATGGTCAGTACATCATCTTTTTTCAAGTTTGTGGATGACAGTTTGATATTGGAGTAGGCGAAAGTAGTATAAGACAATCCGTATCCGAAGGGGAACAGTGGATCGAATCCGGCATCCATATAGAAGGAAGTACATCCCAATGAAGTTTGTCCGGCTTCTACTTCAATATCATCCAGCAGTGTTTCTTTCTTGGTGGCTGGGCGTCCGGTATTGTTATGTGCGTAATATACCGGAATTTGTCCTACCATTTTCGGGAAGGTGACAGGCGTTTTTCCACTTGGAACGGCTTTTCCCCATAACAGGTCTGCCAGTGCCGGTCCACCCATGGTTCCCGGATGGAACATATAAAGAACGGCATCGGAAAGTTCTACTTCTTTACCGATGGTCAATGGTCGGCCGGCCATGACAACGGTAACCAATGGCTTTCCGGTTTTAGCTACAGCTTCAATCAGCTCGGACTGTGCTCCTTGCAGGTTCAGGTCTGCCAGACAGTGTGCTTCACCGGATAGAATGGCTTCTTCGCCTACAAAGATCAGTACGGCATCGGCACGTGAGGCTGCTGAAACAGCTTTTGCAATACCGCTTGTGTTACGGTCGCGGCTGTATCCCAGTCCTGGTTCGTACAATACTTGTACCTTATCACCGAATTGTTCACGGATGGCTGTCAGTGGAGTAACTGTATGGCTCTTTTCGCCGTCGAATACCCAAGTACCCATTTGTTCATAGGGAGCATCAGCCATCGGACCGATAATGGCAACGGTCTTTATGGAATTTCCTAGTGGAAGTGTCTGTTTTTCGTTTTTCAACAGAATAGCCGATTCAACAGCTGCACGTTTGGCAGCTTCCAAGTGGGCTGGAGCATACATTACATCTTTGTTTTCGTCTACATACGGTTGGTCAAACAGTCCCAGACGATATTTGATACGCAGAATGTTACGTACAGCATTGTCTATTGTTGTTTCTTTTACTTTACCTTCTTTTATCAGTTCCGGCAGTTTCTTGACAAAAGTATAGCTTACCATTTCCATATCAACACCGGCATTGACGGCTTTCATGGCTACTTCTTTTTCATCAGCTGCAAATCCATGGCTCATCATTTCAGCTGCAGAGGCCCAGTCTGTGACAACAATTCCGTCGAATCCCCATTCATCACGCAGTACATTGCGTAGAATGAATGTATTGCCGGTAGAAGGTACTCCGTCGTTGTCATTAAATGATGTCATGAATGTAGCTGCTCCGGCCTTGGCTGCCGCTTCGAAAGGTGGAAGGTAAACATTGCGTAACCGACGTTCCGGAATAAAAGTTGAGTTATAGTCTCGTCCTCCTTCGACTGCTCCATAGCCCACAAAATGTTTAGGACAGGCTGCGATAGCGGTCGGATCATTCAGAGAATCTCCCTGATAACCTTTTACCATGGCTGCTCCCATGACTGTGGTCAGATAAGTGTCTTCACCGCAACCTTCGGCAATGCGTCCCCAGCGCGGGTCGCGTGCTATATCAATCATTGGGGCAAATGTCCAGCGGATACCTACGGATGAGGCTTCGATGGCTGCTACCCGTGCTCCATCTTCAGCTACCTGAGGGTCAAAAGAAGCAGCTTGTCCTAATGGAATCGGGAAAATGGTCTTGTAACCATGGATTACATCGCGTGCTATCAACAGCGGAATACCGAGGCGGGATTCTTGTACGGCTGCCCGTTGTAGCGCGTTGATGCGGGCAGGGTCTACTTCATTGAGGATAGAACCGATTTCTCCTTTTTTTATCAGAGATATCATGTCGTCAATGTTGCCATAAGAAGAAATCTGGTTCATTTGTCCGAGTTTTTCTTCCAATGTCATTTGCGATAACAGGGCATCTACTTTTTGTTCAATGGCAACATCAGGGTTTTCTTGTTTCTGTTGACAGGAAGTTATTCCCAACAGAAGCGCAAAAGCTGCTGATATAAATTTCATAGTTTTCATGATATTTTCTTAAATCTGTCAGTTATGAGTATTTTTTCATTATTTTCTTTTTCCTGAGTCTTGCTATTCGGTAATCTGGAAAGGAATGTTGGTTGTAGAGACGAAGCCGGTAGAGTCTGTTACATATACATACAGTCTGTATTGTCCCGGTGTTTCGATGCTGCTTTCGTATTCATTTGTTTCGGTAACACTTACCTTTCCTATCCGTTCTGGACGCGGTTCGTAGGAACCGCCGAATCCGAGTTCAGTGGCTTCTTTCAGGATTTCCCATACATATGTCAGTTTATCTTCTTCTTTGTCTGTTGCATCCACTTGGGCTGTAAATGGGTTGCCTGCTTTGATACTGACATTTTCTGTGGCTTGCTTTTGGTTGATGGTGAGACTTTTCCGGATTACAGGGGCTGTCTGTTCCGGCTCTTTCCCTGTCCATACCCGTTGCATGGCTTCTACCATCGGTGTTTTTTCTCCGGATAGTGGAAGTCCTTCTACCTTATCTTCAACGAACATGCTGAACCATGTAGGTGTCCGTTCCTCCTTTTGTCCCCACAAAAAAACAAAAGAACCAAGGCAACGCGGGTTTTTCTGAATAAACTGGGTGTAGCGCTCCTCGTATACCTGCCTTTTTTCTTCGCTGGTCTGTTCTATCGGTGCTTTCCATTCGGTAGCAGGAGTTTCCCACCAACCGGTAGGTCCCCATTCTGTAATCATGATAGGGCCTTGGTAGGAGGATGCGTTTACCGCATCGGCTACTTTGTCCATTGGTCCGTATACATTGATTCCTACATAGTCCAGCGAGGGAACGTATTTGGCGATAGAATCCAAAGCCGAAGGATTGTACGAAATGACAGTTGCTACCAGATGGCGCTTGTCTACCGATTGGATAATCTGTACCAGTTCTTCCAGAAAGCACCATGCTTCTTTTATATCTGCATTTCCCAGTTCGATTTCATTTCCGACTCCCCAGGCCAGTAGATGAGGACTGTCCTTGAAAGTCTCGGCCAACATACGTACTTCATTCCGTTTGTTTTCCTTGTAGGTCTCATCGAAATAGAGTAAAGAATCTTTGGTCAGGTCGATACCTTGCATTACATACATGCTGTTCTGTTCGGCTAAAGCCAGTATCTGTCTGATTTCATCGGTACTTCCTCCCCAGGTCCGGAATGCATTTGCTCCATTTTTGCGGGCAATGTCCAGTCTGGATGTTCCTCCCACTCCTTTAATATAGGTCTCTTTTCCGTTAATGAACAGTTTGTAACCTTCAGAGGAGTGTTTGATAGTGATTCCTTCCTGCGAAGTACATCCTGTCAAGATTACTAACAGGGTGAATAGCGTAAACCAAATCTTTTTCATTGTACTTGCTTTTAGTTATTTCTTTTGGAATACACGTACATAATCAATCTCATATCGGGCCGGTAATACAGATTCGTCTGTTCCTTGAGCACCTCCCCAGTTCCCTCCCCATGCCAGATTGAGTTTCAGATAGAACGGTATATTGAATGGCCAGGTGTTTTTGTTGCCTGTCTTGTCATTCGCAAAGTAGAAGATTTCTTTTCCGTCTACATAAGTACGGATGAAATCTTCAGTCCATTCCAGTGCATAAATGTGGAAATCGGTCTGTGCAGTCGGTACCAGTACATTATCTGTTTTCTGAGTTCCGATACTATGGTTATAAGCTTTGCAATGGATGGTAGAAACTACAACATTCGGGTCGTAACCCACTTCTTCCATAATATCGATCTCTCCGTCATCCGGCCAGGCAATAAAGTCTTTAGGCAACATCCAGAACGCGGGCCAGGTACCTTTGCCTTGCGGAAGTCTCATACGAGCCTCGAAATAACCGTATTTCCAGCTTTCAGTGGTATTCATCCGGATGGAATATACTGTTTCTCCTATTTTCTTGGCTGTAATGGTCAGTATACCGTTGGCTACGGAGGCCAGTCGCTCACCGTTCTGGTTACCGGCTACGTACGTCTGCAGTTCATTGTTACCCCATCCGTTTCCTCCTGTTTCGTAGTACCAGTTTGTCATGTCCGGTTCATTCCCTTTGTTGAATTCGTCATTCCATACCAGTCTGTAGCCATCAGGAACAGCAATATCTGGATCGGTTATTTCCGGTTTGGCTTCTTGACTAACCGGAACAGATATTCGGGTTGTGCCGGATTTCACTACTACCATTCCTTTGCGGGATTGGTAGTTCGTATTGGCAGAGGCTGAAACTTTTACGAGGCCGTCATTCATTTGTACCCGGCAGTCTATCCAATCGTTGTTACTGAAAGCTGTCCAGTCTTGTCCGGATTTTACGTGAAGAGTAACGGATTCTCCCTCGTAGGATAGTGTCAGTTGGGTTGGAGAGACTTCGATATCGGAAGATTCGGCTGTAGGTTCTCCGTCGTTGGAGCTACAGCTGGTGAAAATAATCCACCAGAACAGTAGCCACAACGGATTTTGTACATGTTTTCTCGTGTACATACTTAGTCTTTATGGGTTTGAAGGATGATGTCCTTGATAACAACCTCAGTTCCTGCCGGATTCCCGCCGAAGTCAAATATGAGCTTGGCCGGATTGATGTCGATTCCTTCTACATTGATGACTTTAACGATATATTCTTCGTTGGCAGCCAGGTCATAGCGTTCCATAAAGAGGAATACATTGTCATCGTCTGTCTGTGCCAGTTTTACTGTGACTCCGGTAATGTTTTGGGTAGCTTTCAGGCTGACACGGAAATCGTAGCTTTCAGCAGTTGTGGTAGTCAGATTTTCTGTAAGGAAAGTCACCTGGTTTTGCCATTGCTCGGCAGTTCCTTCCGGGAAATTCAATGTATACTGAGTACCTTCCTGTGTGAATGTCGGGTCGGCAATCTGACTCCATCCTGGTGCATAATAGAAGGTATTGGTATAGGCGGTACCGTTCCACAGATTATCTGCACTGTCTACCGCACTCCAGTTCGGTTCCGGTACCTGCTCGTCTGAAGGAACGATGGTGCCGTCATCGTTTGCATGGTCTTTAAAGACGATGTCTTCAAAAGTCACTTCTGTATTGGCTGCATTACCTCCGAAATCGACAACGAGTTTCAGGTTGGCGATGTCGAGACCTTCCATATCGCTTTTCCAGAGGCAGACAGGTTCGTTGGCTGTCAGAGCTATGGTCTGCGCGAAGTAGAATATATTGTCGTCTGTACTGTCTACCAGTTTTACCATGACATGCGGATGGTCTGTCGTTGAAGTCAGAATAGTTGAGAAGTCATAATGTTTCGAGGCTTCAGTCGAAATGTTTGTCGGTAACATCATTTGTGCCTGCCAGGTTTCTGTAGTGGCTTCCGGAAGAGTTACCTTATATCCTGTACCTTCTGCCTTATAGGCCGGGTCGGCTATCTGTGTCCATCCCGGAGCATAATAGAAGGTTGGTGTACCGATGGTAGCATTCTTCCACAGATTGAATTCAGTGTCATACTTGAATCCGGCAAACCCGTTCATGATGGTCTTGTCGATGTGGAATGTCTTGGTAATGGTACCGTCACTCATGCCATTGGCGTTGGTGAATTTGATATCAACTGTATAATCACCGGCTTTTCGGTAATATTTTGTAACGGAGAATGATGTGGAATATTGACCGTCGATAATCCAGACGGGCATGACTCCTTCTCCCTCGAAAGAGAAAGTCACATAGTTGGTTTCCTGGTTTACTTCAATCCGGATACCGTCTTCATAGTCAGACACAACAGGAATTCCCGCTTCGTTGGGTGCTGCAAATTCTTCCGGTGAACAGGCACTGATGCCATAAGTCAAAGCAAATGCCAGTGCTACACACCCGATGTGATGATATATCTTTTTCATGATCTTAGCAGTTTAATGATTAGTAATTGTTTTGAGTCAAGGTACCTTGTGCTGCATCGATTTCACTTTGAGGAATCGGCAGGTATTTTTTGTTTTCGGTCCAGGTATTGGTACGGTACCCATATTCGTCTGGCACCAGTACAGTGCTGGCTTTACCTGTACGGATAAGGTCCCAGTAGCGTTTACCTTCGCCTACGAATTCCAGGTGACGTTCCTCGATAATGTTATCAATGGTCGGTTCAAGCTCTGTTACCAGTCCGGCACGTTTACGTACTTTGTTCAGATACAGTCTGGCGTCTCCGGAACCGGCTCCACGGGCAATCAGTTCGGCTGCGTTCAGCAATGTTTCAGAGAACCGGTAGATACGCAGGTTGTTGTTCCAGTTCAGTTGGGCATCGGCTTTCTGGTCTTTGTTGTTGCCTGTCAGTGCTGCATATTTTTCGAGGAACAGTCCTGTATCCTGGTAACGTTTGTTGTAATCTACACCTAAAGCTCCGGCATTCCAGCATGTAGCGTCACGACGGGTATCATTGTTGGCATAGCGTTCATAAGTCTCAAGGCGTACCGGGCAGAATCCCCATCCCTGGTCGTGACCGTCAGTACCGTCCGGCCAAGTGTGCGGACTGATAAGAGTAGGAAGTACAGTGCCGCCCGCAGTCAACGGAGCGCTCCAGGAACGTACGGCGTTGTCGTCGGTATAGTTCACTTCGAAAATGGATTCTTTGTTCCATTCTCCGGATTCCTTGAAGATGCTTGCATAATCATCTACCAGGTCATATTCTCCACTGTTGATGATTTCCTGCATGTATTGGAGGGCTTTGCCATAACGGCTTTCATCGTTCTGATACATTACAACCTCAGTATATAACATGTAGACCATAGCTTTTGTGATGCGGCCGTAATTTTCAGAAGTTTCACGCATTGGCAATACATTCATGGATATGACATTGTCCAGGTCGGCTATTATTTTTTCATAAATCTGGTCTGCCGGCAATTGTTCTGCCAGGTAAGGAGCTGTCAGATTGACATCGTAATAAGGAATGTTTCCCCAGAATTTCCACAACCAGTTGTAGTAGAGGGCACGTAGGGTCAGTACTTGGGCTGTATAATATGCACGGTTTTCTGTCGTTACGTTTTCACCGGCCCATTCCAGATAGGTAAGTACGTCATTGCTGCGTTTTACGCCACTGTAGGCTACCGACCAGAGTCCTTTGATTACATTGGTAGGAATAGCTTCAAAGTTCATCATCAGATGCCAGGCTTGATTGTCTGTCCGGTCCTGACCACCAATCCAGAGGTCATCGGCCATGATGTCACTCATCAGTGTTACGGGATTGTATTCGTTCATGCCCCAGTCTGTCCAGTGCAGCGGGTCGTATGCGGCGACTACAGCTTCTTGTATATGAGCATCGGTTGTATAATAGGTATCAATGAATTCTTGGGTAGGAGAGGTTACTTCCAGAAATGAATCTGAACATCCTGTCGCTAAAAAAGCAGTTGCCATCAAGCTTGCTGCAATATGTTTATATCTTTTCATAAATTGTTATGTTTAAGGGTTAGAATGAAAGGTTTGCACCGATTGTCCAGGTTCTTGCCTGCGGGTATACACCGTAATCGATACCCAGTGAGGTACCTCCAGATGAAATTTCAGGATCGAAACCATGGTATTTGGTGAAAGTCAGCAGGTTTTCAGCTGCTACATAAACACGCAAGGAAGAAATGAATACTTTCTGTGTCAGGTGTTTGGGCAAGGTATATCCCAACTGGATATTTTTCAGGCGGAGATAACTGCCGTCGTAAACATACAAGTCGGAAGACTGCCAGTTGACATTGTCACCGCGTACAAAGCGTGGAATGCGGTTGGATGTTCCTTCACCGGTCCAACGGCCCAGCATCCATGACGGAAGGTTGGTAGCTGAAATATCAGTACGGCGGGTAGCATCATAAATGTCATTACCGATGGTTCCTTGCCACATCATGCTGAAATCGAAGTTTTTCCAGCTGGCATTTACATTGAAACCAAATGTCCAGTCTGGCATACCTTTACCGATGTCTGTACGGTCGTCGGTCGTAATCTGTCCGTCACCGTTTACATCGACAAAACGAACGTCGCCCGGTACGGCATTCGGCTGAATCAATCCACCCTCTGCATTTGTATAGGCATTTACCTCATCCATGTTCTGGAAGACACCGGCTGTTTTGTAGCCGTAGAAGAATGGGAATGGTTTTCCGTTTTCAGCACGGCTGATGGTTCCTGTTCCTTGGAAAGAGTCGAGATTAGCCCACCCAGAATCATTACCGTATTCTATCAGTTTGTTGTGCAGGTAAGTCAGGTTACCACCCACACGGAAATTGAAATCGCCTACATTGAATTTATAGGATGCTTCCATTTCGATACCGCTGTTTTCCATTTTTCCTACGTTACCGATAGGTTTGGATTCACCTACATACGATGGGATATTCATTTCCATCAACATTCCGTTTGTGATTTTCTTGTAGTAGTCGGCAGTAAATGTCAACGCATTGTTGAAAAATCCGAAGTCAATACCTAAGTCATACTGTTCTGATTCCTCCCATTTCAGGTCTGGATTGAGGGTGTGTCAAAACTCATTTTTTGAAAATGTGAACTTATAATTTGAAATTTGA
>URWP01000099.1 GCA_900551645.1 uncultured Bacteroides sp. | reverse complement strand
GGCCGTATCGTTCCTCCTGAAACAGGAAACTGTGCTCCATTGGATCGACCGGGATATAGTCAGGAATTCTTGCAGGAGTTGATAAAGGCTACAGGAGACCGTTACAAAATGAAGGAATTGAAGTAATAACTGAATGTAACTTCTTTCGTTTCAGTTTTTTTACTGAATAATTGAAAAGGGGTATTTTTCAACTTTTTGTTGAAAATACCCCTTTTATTATTAGGATATTTTAAAGTAATCTTTTATTTTTGCTATGATTAATGTGAGAAGAATCAAACTTAAATAATAATCTAACTTAATAATCATGGAAAACGAAGAATTGATCAAACAGTGTACAGAGAAAGCTCAAAAATGGTTGGCTCCTGAGTATGATGCAGAAACACAGGCTGAAGTAAAACGTATGTTGGAGAATTCGGACAAGACCGATTTGATTGAGGCTTTTTATAAGGACCTTGAATTCGGTACCGGTGGTCTGCGTGGTATTATGGGCGTTGGTTCTAACCGTATGAATATTTACACAGTGGGTGCAGCTACTCAGGGCTTATCTAATTACTTGAATAAATGTTTTGCTGGAAAGAAAGATATTTCTGTTGTTGTAGGTTATGATTGCCGAAACAACAGCCAGAAGTTCGCTGAAATTTCTGCAAATATTTTCTCGGCAAATGGTATTAAAGTATATCTTTTTGAAGATATGCGTCCTACTCCGGAAATGTCTTTTGCTATTCGTCGTCTGGGATGTCAGAGCGGTATTATCCTGACTGCTTCTCATAATCCGAAGGAATACAATGGTTACAAGGCATATTGGGATGATGGTGCTCAGGTATTGGCTCCACATGATAAAGGTATCATTGATGAGGTGAATAAAATCAGTTCAGCTGCTGACATCAAGTTCGAAGGAAACAAGGAATTGATTCAGGTTATCGGTAAGGAAATTGATGATGACTATTTGGCTCAGGTACATTCAATATCTATCGATCCGGAAGTTATCAAACGTCAGAAAGACCTGAAGATTGTGTATACTCCAATTCATGGTACAGGTATGATGCTGATTCCGCAATCATTGAAATTATGGGGCTTTGAAAACGTTCACTGTGTTCCTGAACAGATGGTGAAGAGTGGAGATTTCCCGACAGTAGTATCTCCGAATCCGGAAAATGCTGAAGCTTTGACTTTGGCTATCAAGTTGGCTAAAGAAATAGATGCTGATATCGTAATGGCTTCTGACCCGGATGCAGACCGTGTAGGTATGGCATGTAAAGACAGTAAAGGTGAATGGGTGCTGATTAACGGTAACCAGACTTGCTTGATTTTCTTGTATTATATTATCAAGAACCGTATTGCAATGGGTAAGATGAAGGGTAATGAATTCATCGTGAAGACTATTGTAACTACAGAATTGATTAAGAAAGTAGCCGACAAGAATAATATCGAAATGTATGACTGTTATACTGGATTCAAATGGATTGCCCGTCAGATTCGTTTGAATGAAGGTGTCAAACAGTACATCGGTGGCGGTGAGGAAAGCTATGGTTTCTTGGCTGAAGACTTCGTCCGTGATAAGGATGCTGTTTCTGCCTGCTCATTGTTGGCTGAAATCTGTGCTTGGGCAAAAGATCAGGGTAAGACATTGTATGACATCCTGATGGAAATCTATGTAGAATATGGTTTCTCCAAAGAATTGACAGTGAATGTTGTTAAACCGGGTAAGAGCGGTGCGGACGAAATTAAGGCTATGATGGATAATTTCCGTGCTTGTCCTCCGAAAGAACTGGGCGGTTCTCAGGTAGTTCTGGTAAAAGACTACAAGACTTTGAAGGCTACTGATGCTGCTGGAAATGCTACAGATATTGATATGCCGGAACCTTCTAATGTATTGCAGTTCTTTACAGCAGATGGAACAAAAGTTTCCGTACGTCCTTCAGGAACAGAACCGAAAATTAAGTTCTATATGGAAATCCAAGGTGAAATGGGATGTCCGAAATGTTATGCAAGCGCTACAGCTACAGCTACGGAAAAGGCAGAAGCCGTTAAGAAATCTCTGGGTATCTGATAGGTTCTGATGAAATTTTTATAATATGATGCAAGGTCACAGATCCGAATGTCATTATTCGGATGCTGTGACCTTTCTTTTTGTCTTATTCGAATTGGATGTGTATAAGGGGAAAAAAGGATTACGCTTCTGATAAACTGACAATAAAAGACAATTATTTGTTACGAATAATAATTTATAGGAAAAAAAACTATCATTTTATTTGTAAGTTACAAAAAAGCCTTTACCTTTGTAGCCGTAAACAATAAGAGTAAAAAACAAAGATTATGATGACAACTGATATTCGAATTAACTTGGCAGTCCTGCTAATTGTACGCGTCGTGGTGGAAGTACCAAGAGGTGAGAAAGGTTCGTGTATGTAGTTGTACGTAAAAGATATGTATGAAAGCCTTTCTCACCGGACGATGAGAGAGGCTTTTTAATTGATAAAGAAGAATTTTGATATGAAACACCAGTTACGCAGTTCGATGAGTACGGAAGGTCGCCGTATGGCAGGTGCAAGAGCACTTTGGGTGGCTAATGGTATGAAAAGAGAGATGATGGGTAAGCCGATCATTGCGATTGTGAATTCGTTCACACAGTTTGTTCCCGGACATACACACTTGCATGAAATCGGTCAGTTAGTGAAGGCTGAAATCGAAAAGTTGGGTTGTTATGCGGCCGAGTTCAATACAATTGCCATTGATGATGGTATTGCAATGGGACACGATGGAATGCTTTATTCTCTGCCTTCACGTGACTTGATTGCCGATAGCGTAGAATATATGGTGAATGCCCACAAGGCAGATGCCATGATATGTATTTCGAACTGTGACAAGATTACTCCGGGTATGCTGATGGCGGCCATGCGTCTGAATATTCCGGCGGTGTTTGTGTCTGGTGGACCGATGGAAGCTCATAAAATCAACGGTGAAAATGCTGATTTGATTACAGCGATGATAAAAGCAGCCGATTCTTCCGTGAGTGATGAGGAAGTAACCCGTATTGAGAATTGTGCTTGTCCGGGTTGTGGTAGCTGTTCCGGTATGTTTACCGCTAACTCTATGAACTCATTGACCGAAGCTATCGGTCTTTCATTGCCGGGAAACGGTACTATTCTGGCTACTCATACCAACCGTATCCAGCTTTTCAAGGATGCTGCCCAGTTGATTGTCAAGAATGCGTTCAAGTATTATGAAGACGGCGATGAAAGCGTATTACCCCGTAGTATTGCTACTCGTCAGGCTTTTTTGAATGCCATGACATTGGATATTGCTATGGGTGGTTCTACTAATACCATTCTTCACTTGTTGGCTATCGCTAACGAGGGTGGGGTAGATTTCAAAATGGCTGATATCGACCAATTGAGCCGTCGTGTTCCTTGTCTTTGTAAACTGGCTCCTAATACCCAGAGATTCTCTATTCAGGAATGTAATCGTGCCGGTGGCATTCTGAATATCTTGGGAGAACTGAATAAAGGTGGATTGCTGGACACTGCATGCCGTCGTGTCAACGGACATACTTTGGCTGAAGATATTGAGGAGTACAGCATCATGAAAGAAACAGTTTCTTCAGAAGCTAAACGTATTTATTCGAGTGCGCCGGGAGGGGTCTTCAGTAATAAGATGGGCTCTCAGAGCAAGACTTATGATACGCTTGATACAGACCGCACGGACGGTTGTATCCGTGATATTGAGCATGCTTACAGTAAAGATGGCGGTCTGGCTGTACTCTTTGGAAACATTGCCCAAAATGGTTGTGTGGTAAAGACTGCTGGAGTGGATGCCAGTATCTGGAAATTTTCCGGACCTGCTAAAGTTTTCGATTCACAGGAAGCTGCCTGCGAGGGAATTCTAGGAGGAAAAGTGGTTAGTGGTGATGTAGTAGTCATTACTCACGAAGGTCCTAAGGGTGGACCAGGAATGCAGGAAATGCTTTATCCTACTTCTTATATCAAATCGAAACATTTGGGGAAAGAATGTGCTTTGATAACTGACGGACGTTTCAGTGGAGGTACTTCCGGCCTGAGTATCGGGCATATTTCTCCGGAAGCGGCAGCAGGTGGAAATATCGGCAAAATTGTGGACGGTGATATCATCGATATTGATATCCCGAACCGCAGCATTAATGTCAGACTAAGCGACGAGGAATTGGCTGCTCGTCCGATGGCACCGGTAACCCGTAACCGTCAGGTATCAAAAGCGTTGAAAGCTTATGCCAGCATGGTTAGTTCTGCCGATATGGGTGGCGTGAGAATTATTGATTAACTGGAAGAAAGAAGAACTATGAGTAAAGAAAAAATAACAGGATCTGAAGCGTTGATGCGCTCGTTGGAACATGAAGGGGTAAAGACAATTTTCGGTTATCCTGGAGGAGCCATCATGCCGGTTTACGATGCGTTATATGATCATCGTGACAGATTGCACCATATATTGGTACGTCATGAACAGGGAGCGGTACACGCTGCACAGGGTTTTGCCCGCGTATCGGGTAAGGTAGGTGTCTGCCTGGTGACCAGTGGCCCCGGTGCTACCAACACGATAACCGGTGTAGCCGATGCTATGATTGACAGTACGCCGATTGTGGTCATTGCCGGACAGGTAGGCGCTGGCTTGTTGGGAACGGACGCTTTTCAGGAAGTAGACTTGGTAGGTGTTACACAACCGATTTCCAAGTGGAGTTATCAGATTCGTCGGGCGGAAGATGTAGCCTGGGCTGTTTCACGAGCCTTTTATATTGCCCGTAGCGGACGTCCAGGACCGGTCGTTTTGGATTTTGCAAAGAATGCGCAGGTTGATTTTACTGAATTCGAACCGGTTTTGACTGATTTCATCCGTAGTTATGACCCAGATCCGGAAACAGACCCGAAGGCCGTTGCTGAAGCCGTAGCTTTGATTAACGAAGCAAAGAGACCGTTGGTATTGGTCGGACAAGGGGTTGAGTTAGGAGGAGCTCAAGAAGAATTGAAAGCGTTTGTAGAAAAGGCGGATATCCCCTGTGGCTGTACATTGTTAGGACTTTCGGCTTTGCATTCCGATCATCCGTTGAATAAGGGTATGTTGGGAATGCATGGAAATTTAGGGCCGAACGTAAAAACCAACGAATGTGATGTACTGATAGCTGTCGGTATGCGTTTCGATGACCGTGTTACCGGTAAATTGGAAACTTATGCCAAACAGGCAAAGGTCATTCACTTGGATATCGATCCTTCTGAAATCAGTAAGAATGTGAAGGCTGATGTAGCTATTTTGGGAAACTGTAAGCGTACCTTGGCCTTACTTACTGAACTGATTCAGTCGCACAAGCATACCGAATGGATTGAAAGTTTCCAGACATATGCGGATAAGGAGTACAAGGAAGTCATTGAGAAAGAGGTTTTTCCGACTGATGGACCTATCAACATGGGTGAGGTAGTACATGCTGTAAGTGAAGCTACCCATAATGAAGCTATCCTTGTGACAGACGTAGGGCAGAACCAGATGTTTGCCTGTCGCTATTTCAAGTTTACCAAAGACCGGAGTGTCGTTACTTCCGGTGGTATGGGAACCATGGGATTCAGCTTGCCGGCTGCTATCGGGGCTACATTCGGTCGTCCGGATCGTACTGTCTGTGCTTTTATGGGTGACGGTGGCTTGCAGATGACGATGCAGGAATTGGGCACGTTGATGGAACAGCAATGTCCGGTCAAGATGATTCTGATGAATAACAATTACCTGGGTAATGTACGTCAATGGCAGGCAATGTTCTTTAACCGTCGCTATTCATTTACTCCGATGATGAATCCGGATTATATGCAAATTGCTGCTGCATATGATATTCCTTCACGTCGTGTAACTGAGCGTGCTGAGTTGAATGACGGTATTCAGGAAATGTTGCAGACTTCCGGACCGTTCTTGTTGGAGGTTTGTGTTGTGGAAGAAGGTAATGTATTGCCGATGACTCCTCCGGGAAGTTCCGTAAACTACATGATGTTGAATTTGGATTGCTAAAAAGGAACTGGATTATGGAAAATAAGAAATTATATACGATTATTGTTCATTCGGAAAACATTGCAGGTATCCTGAACCAGATAACAGCAGTATTTACCCGTCGTCAAATCAATATCGAAAGTCTGAATGTATCGGCTTCTTCCATCAAAGGAGTACACAAGTATACCATTACCTGCTGGACTACTCCGGATGCTATCGAAAAGGTAGTCCGTCAGATTGAAAAGAAGATGGATGTAATCCAGGCTCACTATTTTACAGACGATGAAATCTTCCAGCAGGAAGTGGCCATGTACAAGGTTTCTACTCCGGAATTTCAGGGAAATCCCGAAGCGTCTAAAGTCGTACGCCGTTACAGTGCCCACATTGTGGAGGTGAACCCTACTTTTTCAATTGTAGAACTGACCGGTATGAGCGACGACATCACTTCGTTGTATCAGGAACTGAGAGCCTTGAAGTGTGTGCTTCAGTTTGTCCGTTCGGGACGTATTGCGGTTTCAACCAGTTGTTTCGAACGGGTGAACGAATATTTGGCACATCGTGAAGAAAGATATTTACAGGAAAAGAAATAATATGCATCTGTATGACTGAAGAGAATAAAATAGGAACTTATTCGTTTGTGGCAGAGCCTTTTCATGTAGATTTTACTGGAAGGCTTACCATGGGGGTATTAGGAAACCATCTGCTGAATTGTGCCGGTTTTCATGCAACAGAGCGTGGTTTCGGTATAGCAACATTGAATGAAAGTAACTATACTTGGGTTTTGTCCCGTTTGGCTATCGAGTTGGAAGAAATGCCCTTTCAGTATGAATCCTTCAGTGTACAGACTTGGATAGAAAACGTATACCGCCTGTTTACTGACCGTAATTTCGCTATCTTGAACAAAGATGGGAAACCGATAGGTTATGCCCGTTCTATCTGGGCGATGATCAGTATGGATACCCGTAAACCTGCCGACCTGCTTTCCTTGCATAATGGAAGTATCGTCGATTATATCTGTCAGAAGGAATGTCCGATAGAAAAACCGGGACGAATCAAGACCGGACAGAAGGAATTGGCCGGTGAGGTAGTGACCAGGTACAGTGATATCGATATCAATGGACATGTGAACAGTATCCGGTATATTGAACATATTTTGGACCTTTTCCCGCTGGAGATTTTCCGTGAAAAGCGTATCCGTAGGTTCGAAATGGCTTACAATGCCGAAAGTTATTATGGCGATACACTGGCTTTTTATAAGGAGAAGGTATCAGAGAATGAATACGATATAGAAGTAAAGAAGAACGGCCAGGAGGTCGTTGTTCGCAGTAAAGTGATATTTATTTAGTTATTAATTACATGCAGCGGAAGCTGTAATAAAAAGATTGTAAAAATGGCAAAATTGAATTTTGGCGGTGTAATCGAAAATGTAGAAACCCGCGAAGAATTTCCATTGGAAAAAGCACGTGAAATCTTGAAGGATGAAACAATTGCAGTCATCGGTTATGGGGTACAGGGACCAGGTCAGTCTTTGAACTTGCGTGATAACGGATTCAACGTTATCGTTGGACAACGTCAGGGTAAGACTTACGAGAAAGCTGTGGCAGACGGTTGGGTACCGGGTGAAACTCTGTTCGATATTGAAACAGCTTGCGAAAAAGGTACTATCATCATGTGCCTGCTTTCGGATGCAGCCGTTATGTCTGTATGGCCAACTATCAAGAAATACCTGACTCCGGGTAAGGCTTTGTATTTCTCTCATGGTTTTGCTATCACTTGGAACGACCGTACCGGTGTAGTTCCTCCATCAGATATTGATGTTATCATGGTTGCTCCGAAAGGTTCAGGTACTTCATTGCGTACTATGTTCTTGGAAGGCCGTGGCTTGAACTCTTCATACGCTGTTTATCAGGATGCTACCGGTAAGGCTATGGACCGTACTTTGGCTTTAGGTATCGGTATAGGTTCTGGTTACCTGTTTGAAACTACTTTCCAGCGTGAAGCTACTTCAGACTTGACTGGCGAACGTGGTTCTTTGATGGGTGCTATTCAAGGATTGCTGTTGGCTCAGTATGAAGTATTGCGTGAAAACGGTCACTCTCCTTCTGAAGCATTCAATGAAACTGTTGAAGAACTGACTCAGTCATTGATGCCGTTGTTTGCTAAGAACGGTATGGACTGGATGTATGCTAACTGTTCTACTACTGCTCAGCGTGGTGCTTTGGACTGGATGGGTCCGTTCCACGATGCTATCAAGCCGGTAGTACAGAAACTGTATGAAAGTGTGAAGAGCGGTAACGAGGCTCAGATTTCTATCGACTCTAACTCTCAGCCGGATTATCGTGAAAAACTGAATGCAGAACTGAAGGCATTGCGTGAAAGCGAAATGTGGCAGACTGCAGTGACTGTACGTCAGCTTCGCCCTGAAAACAATTGATAACCTGTTTTTTAGTATATTTAAGCCTCAAACCCGAAAGGGCTTGGGGCTTTTTCTTATTTTATTGAACAAATTATTATGGAGAGGAATAAGTTTTTGGAAGTTATAAAGACGCGTCGTAGTTGTAGAAAGTATCGTGCAGAGCAGATTACCGATGAAGAGTTGAAGTCTGTATTGGAAGCAGGTACTTATGCTCCGACCTCCAGAGGTTTGCAGGCCCCTTACATTGTAGCCGTGCAGAACAAGGAACAAATGGCCAAATTGGCTGCCATGAATGCAGAAATTATGGGGAGTACTTCAAATCCTTATTATGACGCGCCTACTTATGTGCTTGTACTGGCACCAGCCGATGCTCGTAACCCGATTCAAGATGGTAGTTGTATACTTGAAAACATGATGTTGGCGGCTCATGCTATGGGCCTGGGCAGTTGTTGGATTCATCGGGAACGGGAGATGTTCGATATGCCTGAAGCCAAGGAATTACTGGCTGCCTGGGGACTTCCGCAAGATTTGATAGGCATTGGGGCCTTGTCGTTGGGGTATCCGGCAGAAGAACCGGCACCGGCTAAACCACGGAAATCGGATTATTACCGAATCATCAGATGATGCGGTGCATATAATAGAATGGAAGGTGAATCTTGTTGTAGGAATGTAGCAGGATTCACCTTTTTTCTTGACATGAGTCAATTATTTATTGGATAAAATCAGATAACAAGCGTAAGCATTCGAAGAAATGCACCTTTTACACTTTGAGGTTTGGTTGTAGCTTTGC
>URWP01000098.1 GCA_900551645.1 uncultured Bacteroides sp. | reverse complement strand
AAATAGCGCGGGTTGGAACCGGCTCCAGGCAGTTCTTCTACGTGTTCCGGCCGGCTTCCGGTAAACGATTCATATAAGGATATGAGTGTTTCTGTTTGCATGGTCAGGTTGATTTGTTTTGATGATTCAAAAGTACGATTCTTTTTTGGAACGAGCAAGCTGACAAGTCTCTACGGTTATTCTTTTTCTTTTCAAGCCTTTGTTTAATCAGTTGTTTTAGCTACTTTTGTTCGGGAATTAAAAGAAGAATCATTATGTTTTTACATGTAAAGAATCTGATGCTGGCTGGGGCTGTTGCGCTGGCAGCCGTAGCTTGTACTCAAGAGAAGAAAACCGGTTACACCATTCAGGGAGAAGTGAAGGACGTAACTACTGGAACTGTTTATTTGAAATGTTATCAGGACGGAGCATTTGTAGATGTCGATTCGGCTGCTGTCGAAAACGGTAAGTTTATGTTCGAAGGAACAGTGACAGAACCGATGGCCTACGGATTGACTACTGTAAAAGAAAACCGTCGTCCGTTGGTATTTTTCTTAGGCAATGAACAGATTCAGGCTAAGATGGATGAAATGAATAAGAAACTGGATTTGACAGGTGCTTCTGTCAATGAAGTTTATGCTCAGAACGAGAAACTGGTGGGTGAGGAAGGTTATGACATTGACAGTCTGGTTACCGCACATCCGGCTTCTCCGGTAAGCGCGTACCTGTTTATGCGTAACTTCGCTACCCGTATGGATTATGATGGAGTGAAGGCTATCCGCGATAAGTTCGATGCTTCATTGGATACAACAGTATATGTGAAACAGATTGATGACTTGTTAGGACGGTTGGTTAACTTGCGTGTGGGTGCAACGGCTCCTGATTTTACCTTGAATGATCCGGATGGAAAACCGGTCAGTTTATCTTCGTTGAGAGGAAAGTATGTACTGGTGGACTTTTGGGCTTCCTGGTGTCCGGACTGCCGTAAGGAGAATCCGAATATTGTAGCTGCCTACAAGAAATACAAGGATAAGAATTTTACTGTGTTGGGAGTTTCACTTGACCGGAAAAAGGAACCTTGGGTAGCTGCTATTGAGAAAGATGGATTGACTTGGACACATGTCTCAGACCTGCAGGGTTGGAATACTCCTGTAGCCGACTTGTATGTCATTAAGTGGATTCCGAAGAATTATCTTATTAATCCGGAGGGTGTGATTCTGGCGTCTGGTCTGGAAGGTGAAGCCTTGGATGCCAAATTGGCGGAAGTATTGAAATAATGGGGAATATATTTCTCCTTTACATCTTATCACCCAAGTGCGAAAAGTTTTTCACTTGGGTGATAATCGTTTATTGTTGTATTGACGGAACGATTTGTACCGAATGGCAAAAATCAGAAAATGGATTGAATGATTATGAAGACTGTAATCGAACACATGAGGAGTTTGTGTCCTATATCCGATGAAACGGTAGAGGAGTTGATGAAGTGTGTCACTTTGTGTCATTTCCCGAAAAGGTATCAGTTGATTCAGGAAAACAGGTTCTGTAAATATGCTTATTTTATCGAGAAAGGAATGACACGTTCTTTTTGGTTGGTAGATGGAGAAGAAATTACCACTTCGTTCTCTTGCGAAGGAGGGATTGTTTTCAGTATGGATGAACTGTATTACCAGAAGAAAAGTGAAGAGTTTGTAGAGACCTTGGAAGAGGTGGAGGCCTACCGGATAGCACTGACGGATTTAACCCGTCTGTTTGAAACAAACTTGGAGTTCTGTAACTGGGGTCGGGTAATCCATCAGAACGAATATAGGCGTCTGCACCGTAGCCACAAGGAACGGTTGACTCTTCCGGCCAAGGAGCGGTACGAAGAATTCCAGAAACAGTTCCCTTATGTTTGTCAACGGACCAATCTCGGATTTATTGCTTCGTACCTGGGAATTACGCTTTCTCCCTTGAGTCGTATTCGTGCCGCTTCCGACAGCAACAGTTGATGGATGCTATTCTCCCATTTTCTCTTTCAGGTACTGGCCGGTGTACGAGGCGGCACATTGTGCTACTTCTTCCGGTGTACCGGCTATGACCAGATTACCTCCTTTATCTCCTCCTTCCGGTCCTAAATCGATAACATAGTCTGCACATTTGATGACATCCAGATTGTGTTCGATGATGACAATGGTATGTCCGCGGCTGATAAGGGCATCGAAAGCTTCCAACAATTTCTTGATATCGTGGAAATGTAAGCCGGTAGTAGGTTCGTCGAAAACGAAGATGGTGGGCTGTGACTTTTCGATACTTAGGAAATAGGCCAGTTTCACACGCTGGTTTTCACCGCCTGACAGGGTGGAGGAGGATTGTCCCAATTTGATGTATCCCAAACCTACATCCTGTAACGGCAACAGTTTCTTTACAATCTTTTTCTGTCCGTGTTCGGTAAAGAATTCGATGGCTTGGTTGACAGTCATCTCCAGAATATCATAGATGTTTTTTCCTTCGAATTTTACTTCCAGTGTATCTGTTTTGAAACGTTTGCCATGGCAGGATTCGCATTCCAGTACCAGATCAGCCATGAACTGCATTTCTACCGTAACCGTACCTTCTCCCTTACATTCTTCACAACGTCCTCCTTCTGTATTGAAGGAAAAATAGCCGGCTGTATAGCCCATCTGTTTGGCCAGGGGTTGGTCGGCAAACAGTTTTCGGATTTCATCGTAGGCCTTGACATACGTTACCGGATTGCTTCGGGATGATTTGCCTATCGGATTCTGGTCGACAAATTCGATGTCCTTGACAGCTTTCAAATCGCCTTCCAACGAAATGAATTCGCCGGGACGGTCGCTGGCTTCGCTGTATTCCCGTTTCAATGCCTTGTAGAAGACATCTCGAACAAGCGTACTTTTCCCGGAACCGCTTACACCGGTGACGACGGTCATCACATTGAGCGGGAAGCGTACATCAATTCCTTTCAGGTTGTTTTCGCGAGCTCCCTTGATACCGATGTAGTTGTTCCACGGACGATGGCTGACAGGCAGACTGATGGTTTCTTCGCCCAACAGGTATTTTACGGTGTAACTGTTACTACCTTTCTTTAAATCCTTTAAATCGCCCTGGTAGACGATTTCTCCTCCCAGACGTCCAGCTTTCGGACCGATGTCGATGATGTAGTCAGCGGCACGGATGATTTCTTCGTCATGTTCTACTACCACTACCGTATTGCCCAATTGCTGGAGTTGACGTAACACTTTAATCAACCGGTGAGTATCACGGCTATGCAGGCCGATACTGGGTTCATCAAGGATGTACAGGGAACCTACCAGACTGCTTCCCAACGATGTAGCCAGGTTGATACGTTGACTTTCACCACCGGAAAGAGTATTGCTGAGACGGTTCAAGGTAAGATAGCCCAGACCCACATCCTGCAGGAAGTTCAACCGGTTATTGATTTCGTTCAACAAGCGTTGGGCGATGGCTGTGTCGTGTTCATCCAGTTGCAGATTCCGGAAAAACTCCTGTAACTGATAGATAGGCATTTCTACCAGTTCGGAGATATTACATCCGCCTACTTTCACATAATCAGCTTCTTTTTTCAGACGGCTACCGTGGCAGGTGGGACAGACGGTTTTACCTCGGTAACGGGCCAGCATGACTCGGTATTGTATCTTGTATTGGTTTTCTTCCAGCATTTTGAAGAAAGAATCAATACATACTTTCTCGCGTGGTCCGTGCCACAGATAATCTTTCTGTTCCTGTGTCAGTTCGTAATAGGGAGTAAATATTGGAAAGTCGTGGGCTGGAGCTTCCCGAAGGAATTCAGTGAGCCATTCGCCCATCTTTTCTCCTCGCCAGCATAATACGGCTCCATCATATACACTCAGTGCCCGGTTTGGTATTACGAGGTGCTCATCTATACCGATGATTTTGCCGAATCCTTCGCAGGTAGGACAGGCTCCTACCGGTGAGTTGAATGAGAACATCTGGTCTGTTGGTTCTTCAAAATGGATGCCGTCCGCTTCGAATTTAGTACTGAAAGAATGCAAGCGGGTGGTTCCTTCTGGCAGGTAGAAGCGGAGCAGGCAGACACCGTCGCCTTCGAACATGGCTGTTTCTGCCGAATCAGTCAGGCGGCTCATGGCATCTTTGGTATTGTCACAGCTCATACGGTCTACCAGCAGATAAATGGTATCTTGGGCATTGTAGGTGTATTCCTCAATACGGATTATTTCTCCATTCACCTCCAGCCGATTAAACCCTTGTTTCATGTCCATTTCTATCTGTTCGGCGGTTGTACGTCCTTCACGGGGTAAAATGGGGGTCAGTACTGTATATCGGGTACCTTTCGGGTAAGAAAGCATGCAGTTGACAATATCTTCCGGGCTGTCTTTCTTGACCAGTTGTCCGCTAACCGGCGAATAAGTCTTTCCCACACGGGCAAAAAGCAGACGCAAGTATTCATAGATTTCTGTAGAAGTTCCTACTGTAGAGCGTGGGTTACGGCTGATAACCTTCTGTTCGATGGCTATTGCAGGGGGAATTCCTTTGATGAAATCGCATTCGGGTTTACTCATTCTGCCCAAAAACTGACGGGCGTAAGCCGACAGACTTTCTACGTAGCGGCGTTGTCCTTCGGCATACAGGGTATCAAAGGCAAGAGAAGATTTGCCGGATCCGGACAGTCCGGTGATAACAACCAGTTTGTTGCGTGGTATGTCTACATCGATATTCTTCAGGTTATTGACTCTGGCTCCCTTGATGGATATATATTTACTTTCAGACATGCTTCTTCCGATATTATGTGAGTATGCAAAGGTAGTGAAAGGCGAGTGGAGAGGCAAGCGAAAAACAAAGTTTTTCAGATTGACTATTCCGAGCCGCATCCTAGCTTATGAAAAGGTAGTGAAAGGCGAGTGGAGAGGCAAGCGAAAAACAAAGTTTTTCAGATTGACTATTCCGAGCCGCATCCCAACTTATAAAAGATAGCGATATTTGTAGAATCTTTGTTTTATTCTGTCAAAAGCTGTATTTCCGGTTTTATATTTTAGTTATCTTTGCCTTTCGTTAAAAACTTATCAAAAACTATTCGATTATAATGATGAAATTAAAATTTTTCTTGCTCTTATTGTTAGCTTGGTTAGGAGGTAGTGCCATGTTCGCTCAGGTACGTTATCCGAAGCGTGAGTTTCGTGGAGCGTGGATACAATGTGTGAACGGACAGTTTCAGGGAATGCCGACTGCCCAAATGCAGCAGACATTAATTCAACAATTGGATAACTTGCAGAAGGCAGGTATCAATGCTATTATTTTTCAGGTTCGTGCTGAGGGAGATGCCCTTTATCGTTCTTCGTATGAACCTTGGAGCCGTTTCCTGACAGGTGTACAGGGAAAGGCACCTTCACCGATGTGGGATCCGCTTCAGTTTATGATTGAAGAGTGTCACAAACGGGGGATGGAATTGCATGCTTGGATTAATCCTTACCGGGCCAAGACAAAAGGTACTGGTGCCTTGTCGCCATCACATCCTGTCAACCGTTATCCGAATCTGATTGTCAGCTATAACGGTCAGCTTTATTTTGACCCGGGATATCCGGAGTCACGGAAATATATCTGTAAGATTGTACGCGATATCGTAACCCGTTACGATGTGGATGCCATTCATATGGACGATTATTTTTATCCTTATCCGAATCCGGGTGAGAAGTTTCCGGATGATATAAGTTTCGCAGCCTATGGACGCGGATTCCGTAATCGAGATGACTGGCGCCGTGACAATGTAAATGTACTGATTAAGGAAATCCATGAAACGGTACGTGCCTGCAAGCCTTGGGTGAAATTTGGTGTTTCCCCATTCGGTATCTATCGGAATAAGAAGAATGATCCGAATGGTAGCGATACCAAAGGTTTGCAGAATTACGATGATTTGTATGCCGACGTTCTGTTGTGGGTGAACAACGGTTGGATTGATTATAACATTCCGCAAATTTATTGGGAAATCGGTCATCCGGCTGCTGATTATGACACCCTGATACGCTGGTGGGCGAAAAATTCTGCCTCCCGCCCTTTGTTTATCGGACAGGATGTGATGCGTACAGTTCAGAAAGCGGATGTGAAGAATCCTAATCAGCACCAGATGCCTGCAAAATACCAGTTACAACGTTCGTTGTCTACTGTTCAGGGTAGTTGCCAGTGGTATGCTGCTGCGGTAGTCAATAATCCGGGAAATTATCGGGACTTGTTGGTGCAGGAATACCATAAATATCCGGCTTTGGTACCTACTTCTCCTTTTATGGATGATAAGGCTCCGGGGAAGGTGCGTAAGTTGAAGCCGGTATGGACAGCTGATGGATATATCCTTTTTTGGACAGCTCCGAAAGCAAAGGATGAAATGGATGAAGCTGTACAGTATGTAGTCTATCGCTTCAAGAACGGTGAAAAAATCAATATCAGTGACCCTTCACACATTGTCAAGATTACTCGGGATACATTTTATAAGTTGCCTTACGAGGATGGAAAGACAAAGTATCAGTATGTGGTAACGGCTTTGGACCGTTTGCATAATGAGTCGAAAACAGTGAAGAAAAAGATTAAGCTTTAAGTTCGTTCTTTAAAGTCTGTAGAAGGAGAAATCTACTGAAAAGCAAGAAAACGTAGATGATTTGACAAATATAGTGTTAAATCGGATTTTTTGTTCGATAAGCATGTTGTGATTTAAAAGTTAAATTGCTATATTTGTTTTCAAAGTGAATGCGGAGCGTATCTTTTGTAACAGAAAGGACTCCTTCTACGCTTCCTTGACAACCGAATTGTCCAGTGAAGGACTGGGCAGGGATTAAATAGCTTGTTACTATGAAAAAGGTTTTATGTACACTGGTATTGGCTATGGTAGCCGTGATAGGTTTCTCACAGGCTCGGATAGATGTAAGAGCCGGTATGTCTATTACCAATCTGACGAAATCTGAAATGGATGCAAAGGTAGGCTATACACTTGGTGTTGGAATTGACCTTCCAGTAGCTACATCTTTCTCTGTACAGTCAGGATTGATGTTTACAGGTAAAGGAGCAAAAAAAGGTGACTTAAAGGCAACTCCATGTTATTTGGATATCCCTATTTTAGCGGCTTATAAGATGCCTATTGCCGACGATGTGAACTTTGTAGTCAATGCAGGTCCTTATATCGGTATTGGATTGGGCGGAAAGGTTAAGTATGATGATTTAAAGTCTGATTATTTTGGAGATGATGGTGCCAAACGTTTTGATTTGGGACTTCAATATGGTGTCGGTGCTGAATTTGGCGACCACATTCTGTTGAATCTGAGTGGACAGTATGGTTTTATATCTCCGTTTGAAGATTCAGATGAAAAGAATTTAGGTTTCTTCCTGACGGTGGGTTACCGCTTCTAGGAAACATATTATAGGAAAATGAAAAAGGCTGCCTTATCGGGCAGCCTTTTTCGTCTGTATATATGTTGTTCGGTCAAATCATTTGATTTTTTCCCGGATTTTGGTGAGGTAATTGTGCATCCCTTGGGCGTCTTTTTTGCTGATGATATCCAACAGTTCATTTAACTCGGTACGGATACCTTCTACTTGGGCCGGTGTATGCGGGTTGAAAAGGATTTCCTGCAACAGATAATCGTCTTCGTTCAATACTCCTTTGGCAATGGCCATATGGCGTTTGAAAGTAGTACCCCGGTGCATCCGGTGCTTCATGACAGCCGCAAAGACAAATGTGGAAACGAACGGAATAGACAGGGAGTAAGCCACTGTTTCGTCGTGTTCCTCGAACGTGTATTCGAAAATGTTCAGACCTAGGCGTTGGTACAGGTCCTTGAAGAAAATTTTGCCTAAGTGGTCGCCTTCCTTGATGATAATGGCATTTTCAGTACTCAGCTTGTCCAAGCTGGCAAAAGTCGGTCCGAACATCGGGTGAGTGGATACGTAACGGAATCCGGAATTCTCATAGAAAGTTTTCAGTCCGGTTTTTACCGAAGCGATGTCGCTGATGATACAATCTGTTGGAAGCACCGGAAGAACCTGACGAAAAGCTTCCAGCGTGTATTTCACGGTAGCGGCATTGATGACCAGCTCCGGTTTGAATTCGGAAATTTCGTCGATTGAGGTAAATCGGTAGCAGTTGTACATGAACCGCAGGTGTTGAGGGTTGATGTCGTATACGGCTACGGTGTGTTCGAAACTCAATACATCTGAAAAGAAAGAGCCCATTTTTCCGGCTCCTAAGATCAATATTCTCATATTTTTATAGCTTGGTTGGCAGGGGAAAGAGCGAAGAAGTGTGAATGCCTCCTTCGCTGCAGTCTTGCCTGTTATTTGTTGATAATTTCCATCTGCTGACGGACGCTTTCTTCGTGGATAGCTTCGAATACCTGTTTGATGAATTCGGCATCCATGCCGCACAGAGAGCCTTGTGCGCCTCGTTTGTCAAGGATTTCGTTCACCCGTCCAGTCTGGAGGATGGTCATGTTGTGTTCTTTCTTGAACGTACCGATTTCTCGGCAGACGCGCATACGCTTGGCCAGGATTTCCATCAGGTCGTTGTCGCATTCGTCAATCTGGCGGCGAAGTTCGTTCAGATTTTCAGTAGTCTGATGTTCACTGCGGATAACCAACAGATTCAGAATGTAGTCGAGTACATCTGGGGTAACCTGTTGGGAAGCATCACTCCAGGCTGCATCGGGAGTGCAGTGTGATTCCACAATCAGTCCGTCGAATCCTAAGTCCATAGCCTGTTGGCACAACGGAGCTACCAGTTCACGTTTGCCGCCGATATGGCTTGGGTCGCACAGAATCGGCAGATTGGGAATACGACGGCGCAGTTCAATAGGAATGTGCCATTGTGGCAGGTTACGGTAGATTTTCTTGTCGTAGGATGAGAAACCGCGGTGGATGGCTCCGATGCGTTTCAGTCCGGCATTGTTGATACGTTCCAAAGCACCTATCCACAGTTCCAGATCAGGGTTGACCGGATTTTTGATAAGTACCGGTATGTCCACTCCTTTCAGTGCGTCGGCTATTTCCTGCACTGCAAACGGATTGGCTGTGGTACGTGCACCAATCCACAGCAGATCGATACCGGCTTTCAGGCATTCGTATACGTGTTTGGCAGTAGCCACTTCGGTAGTGACATACATACCTGTTTCTTTTTTTACTTCTTTCAACCAGGCCAGTCCGTCTACACCGATACCTTCGAAACCTCCTGGTTTGGTACGTGGTTTCCAGATTCCTGCACGGAAAATCTTTATTCCTTTATTTGCCAGCTGGCGGGCAGTGCTCATGACTTGTTCTTCTGTTTCGGCGCTGCAAGGACCGGCG
>URWP01000097.1 GCA_900551645.1 uncultured Bacteroides sp. | reverse complement strand
ATTTCAAACAATACCCGAAAGCGACTTCTTCGAAACGGGCCCAACGAAAACAATTCTTCAGTTTTTCTTTCATATATCCGATAACTTTGTAATGACAATCAATAGCAGTGAGTCTTCATGTTATCAGACAAAGACAAGGGGTGAGATACAGCTGCAATCCTCCTGTCCATTCTGCGCACAGAACCGACTCACGACAGGAACTATCAGCTATTTTTCTTAGCGGTTTATAACAGGGAAGTCCCATTCCCTTCAAGCGGCTGCAAAATTAAGCACTTCATTCCAATTGAACAAAATTCCCGACAATTTTCTACCGGACTTTCCATCAACAGGTCTTCTGAGTTTTTTTAAAAAAAGTTTCCCTTTTCTGTTACAAAAACAGGAAGTACATCGTCTAACCATACAAAAGAAAGACATAAACCAAATAAAAGACCAAAGACATGAAAACATTATGCACCCTTGTACTGATGTATATCTGCCTCGGCAGTTTCGCACAGCCCATCCAATAGAAGGGAACCGTCAACGGAAACAGACAGCCGGTAGAGTTTGCCAACATAGTCCTACAGACCGCTGATTCTGTAATGATTACCGGAACGACTTCCAACCTGAAAGGACATTTCGAACTGAACGGAATCAATGCCGGAAATTACCGGCTGTCAGTTTCCAGCATGGGTTACCGCACCCAGGAAATCTGGCTGAACGGTTTAAACCAGTCACGCAACCTGGGTGACATCCTGTTGGACGAAGAGTCCTTTGCCATCGACAATGTAACGGTTACAGCCTCGGCCCAACGGAGTGAAGTAGACCGGAAAATCGTTTATCCGTCCGACCGTCAGCAGAAAGCCTCTGCCAACGGGGTAGACTTACTCCAGCAACTGATGCTTCCCCGCATCCAGGTAGACCCGGTAAACAATACCATCAAGGTACCGGGCGACGGCGAAGTACAGATGCGCATCAACGGAGTGAAGGTAACCGCTCAGGAAATCCGTGCCTTGCGGCCGGATGAAATCGTCCGTGTGGAATACCACGACAACCCGGGCCTCCGTTACGGTAATGCAGAAATCGTTATCGATTACATTGTACGCCGTCCGGAAACAGGAGGAAGTTTTGGTATAGACATCATGCAGTCTCCTCATGTAGGCTGGGGCAACTATCAGGCAAGCATGAAAATCAACCACAAGAAATCGGAGTTCTCTGCCAACTTCTGGGGAGGTCCGCGCAATTTCTACGGAGTTTATCGGGATAACCTGGAAGATTTCAATCTGGAGAACGGTACCGAACTGCACCGTTACGAAAAAGGTGTCCCCTCACACTGGAAAATGATGCAGCAATGGCTGAATGTGGCCTACAACCTGCAAGACAACAACAAGTACCAGCTGAATATCTCGGTCAACTATTCCGGAAACAACAGTCCCATCCAGCGATACCACGGCCAGCTGATAAACCGCACAGACGAAACAGATTATGTAGACATGACTGACGAAACAAATTCCAACCGTCATACCCCCTCCATAGACATCTATTACCAGCGTAACCTGAAAAAAGACCAGGTTTTGATTTTCGATGTTGTAGGTACCTACAACAAAGAGTTTTCTGACCGCATCTACCAGGAAAGCCGCGACAACGTGCTGCTGACGGATGTGCAGAACAAGGTGTACGGTAAGAAATACTCCCTCATCGGCGAAGGTATCTACGAAAAGAAACTGTCAAACGGCATGCGCTGGGGAGCCGGCATCCGTCATACCCATTCTTTCTCGAACAACGACTACATCAACGGACACAATTACCATACCCAAATGCAACAGGGCTCGACTTACCTTTACGGCGAGCTCCGAGGAAAAGCGAAAAAGCTGGACTATATGGTGGCTACCGGCAGGAAGGCAGCGTAGATCTCTATCAGTATTATACGTTCAATCCGCGTCTGACCCTGAAGTATACCTTTAATGACCGGAGCTACCTGCGTCTGCGTTCCTCCATCAGCAACGAAATGCCATCGCTCGGTAACCTGAGCGCCATCGACCAGGTCATCGACTCTCTCCAGATTCAGCGGGGAAACCCGAATCTGAAAGCCTATCTGCATTACAGCAATACCCTCGACGGCGAATGGTCGTCAGGAATCTTCTATACCTATTTCAGCGTAGCCTACAACTACAAGCCTCACGCCATCATGGACGAGAAATATGTGGAAGGAAACAAAATCATTCAGACCTGGGACAATCAGAAAAGCTGGCAACGCATTGCTCCGATGATACAGCTGCGTGTAGGTCCGGTAGCCGATATCCTCCAGTTCTCGGTGAGCGGCGGATTGAATCATTTCATCAGCCGTGGCAACACTTACCACCACAAGTACTCCAACTGGTGGCTCGACGCCAGTGTATCCGCCAGCTGGAAAAACTTCAACTTCATGTATCAGATTATGACCAACCAGAACTGGTTCAGCGGTGAGACATTAAAAGGTGGTGAAAACGCTCAGATTATCATGCTGAACTACAAGTGGAAAGACCTGCAGATAGGAGCCGGTATGTTTAACCCGTTCACCAACGACTACAAGACCCAACAGGAAAACTGGAACCGCTATGCCTCCAGCCGGAAAACGAACTATATTCAGGAAAGTGCCCAGATGGCCTTCCTTACCTTCAGCTACAATTTCTCGTTCGGCCGTCATTACAAGACTGGAAACAAGAAAATCAGCAACCAGGATTCCGGTTCCGGCATCATGCAGACAGGAAAGTAAAATTCCACCTTCCAAAACGTCTAATCGTTTTAATGAAAACGTCCGTTTGTCCGAATCAAAACATGAGTTCGTTTTGATTCAGACAAACGGACATTCTTTTTGAAACGAACGTTCGTTTTTCAGCCTTCTACTATTTCATATTCCGCACCAAACCATTCATTCAGCGTACTTTCTACCTTTCCGTTGATTGCAGGAGTTATCTTATCCTTCACTTTCTTATAGACATAAAGGAAAGCCGCACCTTCATCCAGCACTCCCAGCAGTCTATATACAGCGTTTGGAATCAGACTTACGGGTGAAATGGTATAGACGATGGCCGCATAAATCAAAGCCCGTTCCAGTGTCGTCGTATTCCGGTCTGTCATCACATAATAAAACTGTAGCAAAGGTCTGGCGGCCATCCGTCCTACCTTCAGCGCATACGGTTTCAACTTATTCAGCAAATCCTGAGACTTTCCTTTCCAGTCTATGCCCTCTAATTTATCCAGCAATGAACGAATATCTTTACCCATTATACAATAAGCCAGAATTGTAATACAAATAATCGTCAGCATAATTATCTTTATTTATATTTGTTCTTGTCACCATTCTTCAGCAACATCCTATCCCAACATATATTTCCGGGGCGTACATCCTACCGCTGCCTTGAAATACTTGCCGAAAAACGAAGCGTTCGAGAAGTTCAGCAAGTCACCTACCTGTTGGACAGTATATTTTCCGCTTTTCAGCAAAGCCTTGGCATCAAGAATAACATAATCGCGAATCCAGTCGGTAGCATGGCGATCGCTCACTTCCAGAATAACCTGCGAGAGGTATTTGGGAGTCAGACAAAGTTTTTCAGCATAGAAAGTCATACAGCGATGCTCGTTGTAATGCGCCTGTACCAGTTCCAGAAAATCATCAAACAACTGCTGCTGCCTGTTTTCCACCCGTTGCAGGCTCTTCCGGTTATAATCAGATATCCATTGATAGCCATTATAAAACAGTACCTGCAAATAACCCGTTACCGCCTCCAGTTTATAGGCATAGTCAGGTTGCTCCAGCTTGGCACGCATCAGATGATACAGACTCATACTTTCCTCCATATCCTTCTGTGAGATATGTATCAGCGGGGTAGAAGTGAAAAACTTCAGAAACGCCATACTTAAAGACGTCTGCTGTTCCCCTATAAGCCGATGCGTAGACGACCCGATAGCCACTATCTCCGTATCCGTCCCTATTTCCAGACATTCACCTATCGACCCAGGCAATATAACCAATACGTCATTCTTTCCTAATACATATTCCTTCAGGTTCAATCTTACACGCATGGTATCACATAAACAGAATAGCGCCAATGTAAATGTAAGTTTGAACGGATAAGATGTCGCAATAAAATCAGACACGGAATCCGTATCGGAACTGATGCCAATATTATCAACCAATACCAGTTCGTCCTTATACATCAATGTACGCCCGGTATCAGGCAGCATCAACAGATGCAGCTCCCTGAAAGGAGAATCTTCTTTCTTCATAACCTTTTTCTTTAAAAGCCGTGCAAAGATAGCTATTTAGAACAGAATATTCGCATATAACCTATGGATTTATGCATAAATCCGAGCTTCAGGACATTTTTAAAGTTAATAAGATTGCAGACGACTGACCATTCCTGACTTTGTCATAACGTCTTTTATTGAAAAGCCTGATTCAATCATCGGGAGAACAGAAACAAAAAAAACAGATAAATGAATATTTTCAAGAAATGTTTCAAGATATCAAATGAAAGCAATATATTTGCGTTATATTCAATATCATGATTTTATGGAAGATATAAATCGACTTAAATTAGTTCTTGTTGAGAAGAAGAAGACAGGCAAGTGGCTGGCGGAACAATTAGGCAAAAATCCATCTACCATTTCCAAATGGTGCTCTAATGTCTCACAACCCGATTTAGCAACTCTTGTAAAAGTTGCAAATCTATTGGAAGTTGATGTGCAAGAACTGATAAATAAAACAACAATGTGTCATGTCTAAGAAAAATATAGACAAAGAAAACGAATTCATACACAATTTGAAAACATAACTGATTAATCTGGATAGACTATATGAGGTATTTAGGAAGTAAAGATTCTCTTGCGGATCAGATTGTAGATTTGCTCAGAAATAAAGGGTTATTGCAGAACGAACTTATATTTTGCGATGCCTTTTGTGGCATGGGTTCTATCGCCGATGCCGTAAAAAACATATATAAGAAAATCATTATTAACGATACCTTGAAATGTGCTTCCGTCTTTACCCATGCGAAGTTGATGGCAAATGGATGTACCTTTAAAAAGTTGGGCTTTGATCCATTTGATTTTCTGAACACTGATAAAGGATTTAAAGAAGGCTTTTTTTATCAGAACTATTCCCAGGGTGCTTCAGACCGAATGTATTTCTCAAAAGAAAATGCCGGGCGAATAGACTTCTTCAGGGAGAAAATAGAAGAATGGTACAAAACAGAAAAAATTACTGATAATGAATTTTCCTATCTGTTAGCGTGCCTACTGGAATCCGTTTCAGATGTATCAAATACAGCCGGCGTTTATGGTGCTTTTTTAAAACATTGGGACAAAAGAGCGCTCAAGCCTATTGTGTTTAGTAAGATAGATGCCTCACCTGGTATCGCAGAAGATGTGGAAGTCCTGAACTCGAAAATTGAAGACATTATATCAGCCGTCAATTGTGACATTTTATATCTTGATCCACCATACACTCAAAACCAATATGGAACGCAATATCATCTATTGGAAACATTGGTATTAAATGATAATCCGACAATAAGTAAGGTCACCGGTTCCCGCCCGACAACACCCATGCGCTCGCAATGGTCAAGGAACTACTATGCTCATGTATTATTTGACAAAATAATTGCTGAGACAAAGGCCAAATATATAATTTTCAGTTATAACAATGATGGTTTCATGTCGAAAGACTTCATAGAAACCACCATGAAACGCTATGGAATAGAAGACAGTTACGTCTGTGAGGTCATTGATTATAAAAAATACAATAACTTCAAATGCCAAGGAGCAAACGGACACTTTGAATATTTGTTCTTTATAGAGAAAAAGCCAGCTGAAAGAGTCATTATAGAATCACCGTTGAATTATACTGGGAACAAGTCTAAAATGGTAGGATTCATAAAAAGTCAGTTGCCTCAAAGAGAGATTGATACATTTGTCGACGCCTTTGGTGGAGGATTTAATGTCGGGATAAACATTGATGCGAAAAAAATCATCTACAACGATATCAATCCCTTTGTGGAAGGGCTCATACGCTCTTTCTATAGCGACCCTTGCTCTTACTTGCAGTACATAGAAAAGCAAATCAAAAAATATAATCTTTCACCTGACAATAAAGAAGGTTTCCTTAGATTACGTGATAAGTATAACAGTATTCCTGTCGCAAAACGTGACCCACGTATGCTATATACTCTTATACTTTATGGATTCCAACAACAGATAAGATTTAATACAAATTGGGGATTCAACAACCCAGCAGGTTCTCGCTGGTTCAATGAAAATCTCCTTTCAAAGTTCATCGCATTCACAAGAAGTTTGCAGACTAAGAATGTGGAGTTTATGAATTCAAATTTTGAATTTCTGGATATACAGTTCACTCCGCAGACCTTTATTTACGCAGATCCACCGTATCGTTCAACTTTAGGTGTATACAATGATGGGAAACGAGGATTCGAAGGATGGACTCTTGTCCATGAACAGAAATTATGCAAATTTCTGGATATAGCCAATGAACATAAAGCAAAATTCATGTTGTCATACGTTATAAAAGTAGGAGAATTTACGAATACAGAAATCATCGAATGGACAAACAAAAACAAGTACCACATGATAGATGTAGCAACGACTCAAGGAAGATATAATAACCGCCATGAAGTCTTGATTAAAAACTATTGATAATATGACAGCAATAATAACTTATCGCCCCGACGCTCAAAAGACTCCAGGTCTTTATGATAGAATTTTGACATATAAAATTCTTCGAGATATTTGTATTAGAGTCACCGGACAGGATGATTTTAATATAATTCGTGATACTTCGACTTATAATAAGGGAAGATTAATTACCATCGAGTATGGAGGCATAAAGAGTTTCGTATCTCTTTCAGAAGTGTCAGTAGAAGGCCGCAATCAAAGTGTACAGAGTATTCCTACTGCAATTAACCTGTATTATGCCGACAGCAATCCAAATAAAGCATTATACTATTACTTCATGCCTCATAAAGGGAACTATTTTACAGATTATCATCTATTTTATTTTCGTTTGTTAAAGACAGCTGGAGTCATTTTTCTGAATCTTCTTGACTATTATCCGGCAGGTATCAATGCATTTGAAAACGTTGATGAATTGATAGACGAAAGAAACGACAATCGAGAAACTAATAGCTCCAATAATTCTTCTTTCATTTCAAAAACATCCGACAAAGTACAGATTTACGCAAAAACTTATGGAGCAAGTAAATACGAATCTACTCTTTTAGCTATAGCGGTGGCAGCAATCACAGACAGGCCCATAGATCTTTACAATATTTGTGAACAAGACCTTACTCGTTTACCCCAATCATCCTTGAATACAATAAATGCTATAGGTAATATCCAAATTCACGATACATCTATTACTTTAGAAAAAAGGATATTCATTAACCAAGCCAAAAATAATGAATTTCGTTCACCCATATACCAACGTAATCTGTTGCAAAGACTTGGACGAAAGCATTGTGCCTTATGTGGATGCGAAATACCAGAAATTATCCAAGGTGCACATGTATGGGGTGTAGCTGAAATAGCCCGTGACGACCATTTTAGCGATGATATAAAGTTTAACCATGCGATAAGTGGCGAAAACGGTTTATGGCTGTGCCAAAATCATCACAAACTGTTTGACTCTCATTATCTATCATTCAACATGGATGGCCATATCCTTGTACCTAGTAACCTGCGCACTGAAGATGGTCAATTCATCCGTGCCATTACCCAAAATGAGTCTCTAGACAATCAGATTATGACGGAGAATTTCAAATGGTATCTATCACAACGTAATAGCATCCGCGATTATTCTCATTATCAGCGTTTAGTAATATGATGCTTACAGAATATAATACCGAATCATTCCCTGATTTCAGTCTGTATTGTGGAGATTCTACTAGTGTCATGTCACAACTCAACAATCAGTTTGATATGATATTTGCCGACCCTCCATATTTTCTTTCCACAGGTAATGGAAAAGTCAATATAAATGGCAAGTACATAAAGTTTGATAAAGGAGAATGGGATAAGGTGCGTTCTTCAGATGAAAAAGATAGATTTAATCTTTCGTGGTTAGCTGCGTGTAAAGACTGTCTGAAAGATAATGGTACCATTTGGGTATCTGGTACATATCATAATATATTCTCAGTAGCCGGTTGCATGGAAATTCTTGGCTACAAGATTTTGAATCTTATCGTTTGGCATAAACCTGATCCACCCCACTCGTTGACTGACAAGCGTTTTGATTTCTCAGCTGAGTATATCATTTGGGCAAGCAAGAATAAAACAGCAAACCATTATTTCAATAAAGAGTTGATGACTCTGATGAATAATGGTGAGCCAATGCAAGATGTATGGACAATGTCCGCTGCAGAGCAATGGGAAAAGATATATGGCAAACATCCTACACAAAAGCCCTTACAATTATTATATCGAATAATCATGGCATCCACCCTTCCTAGGGCAGCAATACTAGACCCTTTTGCAGGTAGTTGTACTACTGGTATTGCCGCAAATCTTACCGGGCGAACATTTGTCGGCGTAGACCAAAGCCCTGAGTTCCTTAACATTGGTATTAGACGCAGGCAAGCAATCTCAGATATACACATTGCAACAGATCTATTTGCAAAAATGGCAGCCAATCCTAATGAACCGACAGTCCTCGTCAATCATGCAAGAACTGATTTATACAACAAAATGATAGAGACAGGAATATGCTATTTAAGGGCAGGGGATTCAAAAGGTTCCCTTCTTGTAAAACCTGGATTTGAACGCATACAATATGTACTCTTGCACAATGGAGGTGTTAACTGTAAACTCTTTAAGTTGAAAGCTAAAGGACGTTTCCAGATATGGACAAAAGATTCACTGGAAAAATATGGCTTCAAGCCAACGCATGCATCATATTATGTAGTGTTACAGTTTGACAATCAAAATCAAATAGAAATAAAACGAGTTCCCAATCTATATGAAAACAAATATACATACATAGCTAAGATAAGACCCATAAGCGAGTTTCTTGGATATAATACATTGTCCGGTTAATACCTGTTCATCATTTTCGGTAATATTCGTTCACTCTACTCTATGGCATAAAAAGAATTATATTTGATATCAATTCCACCTAAATACCAATTTGTAAGAACAAAATTTTTAATTATAAGTGTTTATTGTAACAATACTTCGGTAAATTTTTACCGATAAATTAAAATTAAACATAGAATCGTAAGCATTCGAAGAAATGCACCTTTTACACTTTGAGGTTTGGTTGTAGCTTTGC
>URWP01000096.1 GCA_900551645.1 uncultured Bacteroides sp. | reverse complement strand
TTCTATAATCTTCATATGCCATTATATATTTTAGGGACATTTACTGAATATCCCTAAAAAGGCCATCATGGAGCTTCCACGATGGCCTTCTATGCGAAATCCGATAGTAGTCTAGTCTATCAGTCTTCTACCGGCTGGAAATCTTCTTTTCCTACACCACAAACCGGACAAACCCAATCTTCAGGAATGTCTTCGAATGCAGTTCCCGGAGCGATATTTCCTTCAGGATCACCTACTTCCGGATCATAAACCCAATCGCAAACTGTGCAAATGTACTTTTTCATACCTTCTCTTTACTTTAGTTAGTAATTAATAGTTGCTAATATAAAAACAAATATAACGAGAATTTGTTCAGATAGTTTATTCCAATAACATTTTTTTCAACTCTCTCATGCCTTCGGAAGCTCCTTTCTGGATAACATGTACACTACGACCGGAAGGCACCGGCACTTGTTTCGGGTCAATAAGATAAACCGGAACATTCCATGGAACATAATTCAATAGCCCTGCAGCCGGATAAACATTCAATGAAGTACCAATAATTACAAAAATATCTGCCTGCTCGGCATAATCAATAGCTTTCTCTATCATCGGGACAGCTTCACCGAACCAGACGATGAAAGGCCGCAACTGAGAACCGTCGGCTGCCTTATCGCCTATCTTCACTTCAAACTCCTCCGGCTTCAACTCACGGATGTACTTCGGATTGTTCGGCTGCCAACTGGATGTAACCTTAGTAAGTTCACCATGCAAGTGGATAACATGAGTACTTCCTGCCCGTTCATGCAGATTATCTATATTCTGTGTTATGATAGTCACTTTAAAATTCTGTTCCAGTTCAGCCAGCAGTTCATGTCCCCTGTTCGGTTTCACCTCCAGCAGCTGTTTTCGCCGTTCATTATAGAAATCAATAACCAGTTTCGGATTGGCGGCATATCCTTCGGGAGTAGCCACCTGCTCTACCGGATAACGGTCCCACAGACCACCGGAATCGCGAAATGTACTGATTCCGCTCTCAGCGCTCATTCCAGCACCGGTCAAAACAACTAGATTCTTCATTTTCACATCCTCCAGATTAGTTAATCTGCACAAAAATAAGAATTTTTATCAGTGAAATCACCGCTCTTTGCTAGAAAAAAGATACCTTTGCCCCTCGATTTAAAAATCTATCTTAAATACAGAATATTTTATGGACAAATTCAGTTACGCCATTGGCTTGGGTATCGGCCAAAACCTGATGAGCATGGGTGCCCGTGGCATTCAAGTAGATGACTTCGCACAAGCTATCAAAGACGTATTAGACGGAAATAAGACAGCAATCAGCCACACGGAAGCCCGTGAAATTGTAAATAAATATTTTACTGAACTGGAAGAAAAGCTGAATGCTGAAAACATAGAAAAAGGGAAAAAATTCCTGGAAGAAAACAAAAAGAACCCTAACATCGTAACACTGCCCAGCGGTCTTCAGTATGAAGTAATTAAAGAAGGCAACGGTAAACAGCCGAAAGCAACAGACCGTGTACGTTGCCATTATGAAGGTACACTGATAGACGGAACCCTGTTTGACAGTTCCATCAAACGTGGTGAACCTGCTGTATTCGGTGTAAACCAGGTTATCAAAGGATGGGTAGAAGCACTTCAGCTCATGTCAGAAGGTGCCAAATGGAAACTTTACATTCCTTCTGAACTGGCATACGGAGCTCAGGGTGCCGGCGAAATGATTCCGCCTCACAGCACACTGATTTTTGAAGTGGAACTGATTGAAGTATTATAATCCAAAATAAAAATCACAGCAAATGAAAAAGAGTACAGGTCTGATGATGGCTCTTGCTGCAGCAGCAAGCATGGCATCATGTACAGCTCAAGGCCCGAAGGCCAACATGAAAAATGAAGTAGATACACTTTCTTATATGATGGGAGTTTCCAACTCTCAGGGTCTGAAAGAATATGCTACAGGCCGTCTGGGTGTAGATACAGCTTATATGGCTGACTTTATCCGCGGTATTGAACAAGGAACCAAAGAAGTAGATGCCAAACAGAAGGCTTACATGGCCGGTCTGCAGATTGGTCAGCAAATTAGCGGAGATATGTTCGAAGCTATCAACAACCAGTTGTTCAGAGGTGATTCTACACAGACACTGAGCAAAGAAAACTTCCTGGCAGGTTTCATCTCAGCTGTCAGCCAGAAAAGCATGGTAACAACAGATTCAGCTCAAATGTACGTACGCGAAAGAGCTGAAGCTATCCAGGCTAAAGCACTTGAAGCACAATACGCTGACTATATCAAAGAAAACAAAGCATTCCTGGAAGCCAACAAGGCTAAGGAAGGCGTACAGACTACTCCTAGCGGTCTGCAGTACAAAGTTATCACTAAAGGTACCGGTGAAATTCCTACCAAGACTTCCCGCGTAAAAGTAAACTATAAGGGTACCATGATTGACGGTACACAGTTTGACAGCTCTTATGACCGCAAGGAACCGACTACTTTCCGTGCAGATCAGGTTATCCCAGGTTGGACAGAAGCGCTGACTATGATGCCTGTAGGTTCTAAATGGGAGTTGTACATTCCAGCAGAACTGGGCTATGGTAGCAAACAAGCTGGCCAGATCAAACCATTCTCTACCTTGATTTTCGAAGTAGAGCTTATCAGTATCGAAAAAGAAGCTGACAAGAAATAATTCGGGTAAGATTCTGATAAACAAATTTCTATAAATGAGACTAATCATACATAGGTAGCCTCATTTTTTACAGATAAAAAAGAGGGTGTGTCAAAACTCATTTTTTGAAAATGTGAACTTATAATTTGAAATTTGAGCATCCTAAAAGACTAAAGAAAGGGCCGTATCATTACTCTATACAGAGTTTGATACGACCCTTTTAAATATTATAGTTACAATCTGTAACTTTGGGGAGTAGTCATTTTAGTTTTGACACACCCTCTTTCTTTTACTATTCATGATAAAAGTTGCTTATCAGGAAGCCTTCTTGTTCTTCACATCCCGATGGGCTTCTACAACATTCACTACATAATCACCTAATTTCTCACATTCTCCAATCAAGTCCATGTAACGAACACCCATCTGATAATCGTATGCCTTGTTATTGACATCGACAATATTCTGGTTCTTCAACTGATTCCGATAATTATTGATTTCTGTTTCGATGTTGAAAGACTTGTTGATATCTACCTGATGATGTACATCCTCTACCAGCTCAATCATCTGTGACAGCGCATTATCCGTAAGACGGAACATCTGATGAATATGTTCATACTGACTCTCTGTGAAGTCGATGCCTCCCGAACGTTTGTGATTGATAGTACGAGCCAGATTATAACAGCTATCACCTATACTTTCTATTTCTGTCACCTCGCGGAGCATTTCCTGAATCTGCAACTTACTTTCAGAACTCAGACGTCCCTCAGATACCTTATTCAGATAATTGGCAATCTCTATTTCCATATTATCACTGATATTTTCATACTTCTCAATCCGGCTGAACAGTTTGTTGAAGTCATTCTCATTCTCAGTATGTAACAAATCTCTCACCATCCGGAACATACGCTGGATGCGTTCGGCAAACAGATTGATTTCTTTCCGTGCCTGCAGAATAGAAAGTTCGGCTGTAGACAGCAGACCGCCATTGATGAACTGCAAGCGATATTCTTCCTCCTGTTCCTTCTGCGGAATAATCTTACATACAGTTTCTTCGATAAAATGAACAAACCAGATAAGTATCAATACATTACATACATTAAAACAGGTATGGAAAGCTGAAAGCTTGAAAGATACTGCAACTCCTTCTGCCTCACTGACATTCATCACATCCGAAATAATCCAATCTACAACACCTAAGAAAGGTTTGAACAGTAATAAGACCCAGACCACTCCGAAAACATTGAACATCAAATGAGCCATTGCTGCCCGACGTGCCTGTGTATTTGCAGTAAGTGCGGCTAAATTGGCAGTAATGGTAGTACCGATATTTTCACCCAATACCAAAGCCGCACCCAGTTCAAAACTAATCCAGCCATTGGCACACATAATCAAAGTAATAGCCATGGTAGCAGCTGAAGCCTGTACAATCATGGTCAGCACCGTACCAATCAAGACAAACAGCAAAACTGAAAGAAAGCCCATATCCGTATAGTTCTGTACAAAAGCCAGCATATCCGGATTCTCACTCAGGTCCGGAGCGTTTACTTTCAACAGATTCAACCCCATAAACAGGAAAGCAAAACCGAAAATGAATTCACCGACCGACTTACGAGTACTTTTGGCAGAAAAAAGCAATGGAATTCCAATAGCAAGAAGCGGCAAAGAGAATGCAGAGACATCCACCTTAAAGCCAAGGGCAGAAATAATCCAGGCCGTCACGGTGGTACCGATATTGGCTCCCATAATTACTCCGATAGACTGTGCCAAATCCAACAGTCCGGCATTCACAAAACTTACCACCATAACAGTGGTTGCCGAAGAAGATTGAATCAAAGCGGTAATCAGCATACCGGTAAGGACTCCGGTGACTCGGTTGGTAGTCATAGCGGTTAAAATACTACGCAGCCTGTCGCCTGCAAACTTTTGCAATCCTTCACTCATGATTTTCATACCGTAAAGGAAAAGCGCCAGTGAACCCAGCAGCTTTAAAAAATCATAAAAAGAATACTCCATCTTTAATTAATTAGGTTGGAAATAGGCAATTCACTGTTTAATCAGTAAATTAACTGCCAAATAATTCTTTCAGTAATAACTATTACGTTTATGCTACAAATATATTGCAAAAATAAAAATTTATCAAAAGAATTTGAAGAAGGAACTTCACTTTTTGAAATTTACCAAGGTTTTGACCTGAATATGCCGTATGGACCAGTAAGCGCCCGAGTAAACAACAAGGTAGAAGACTTGAATTTTAAAGTTTACTACAACAAAGATGTAGAATTCCTTGATATTACCAGTGCTTCAGGTATGCGTACCTATGTACGTTCACTTTGCTTTATCTTGACTAAAGCAGTAGAAGAACTTTATCCTAACGGAAGCATTGTATTGGAACATCCGGTATCAAAAGGTTATTTCTGTAAACTCTGTATTGACCGTACTATCGGACTGGACGATGTCATCCGTATCAAACAGCGAATGCAGGAAATCATCAAGGCCGACATACCTTTCATCCGCCATGAAAAACATACTGACGAAATCATTCAAGTATTCAAAGAGCGGGGAATGGACGACAAAGTCAAGCTGCTGGAAACCTCAGGACAACTGTATTCCTGCTACCAACAATTGGGTGATACTATCGACAGCTATTATGGTAGCCTGGTACCCAGTACCGGATATATTCACCTGTTCGATATCGTGAAGTATTATGACGGTCTCCTATTACGTATCCCCAACCGGAAGAATCCTGACAAACTGGAGGAAGTCGTCAAACAGGAAAAGATGCTGGATGTATTCCAGGAATACCACCGTTGGAACGAAATCCTAGGCATCAGCACTGTAGGAGATTTAAACCAGGCTTGCAACCAAGGTATGGCAACCGACCTCATCAATGTTTCGGAAGCTCTACAGGAAAAAAAGATTGTCCGCATAGCTGATGAGATAACCAACCGCAATGAAAACGGACAACGGGTAAAACTGGTCTTGATTTCAGGTCCGTCTTCATCCGGGAAAACGACATTCAGCAAACGGCTGAGCATCCAGCTCATGACAAACGGACTCCGTCCTTACCCTATCTCACTGGATGATTACTTCGTCAACCGGGAAGATACACCGCTGGACGAGAATGGTCAGCATGACTTCGAATCGCTCTATGCCCTCGACCTGCCATTCTTCGAAGCACAGCTGAAAGCATTATTAGCCGGAAAAGAAGTTGAACTTCCCCGTTTTAATTTCAATACAGGTAAACGGGAATCCAGCGGAAAAAAGTTACGTATCGATGACAACATGATTCTGGTATTAGAAGGCATCCATGCCTTGAATCCGGCACTGACACCGAATATTCCGGCTGCCAATAAGTATAAAATTTATGTATCTGCCCTGACAACTATTCTGCTGGATAATCATAACTACATCCCTACCACCGACAATCGTCTGCTCCGCCGTATTATCCGTGACTATAAATACCGCAGTCACTCTGCCGAAGCAACCATTAACCGTTGGCCCAGTGTACGTGCAGGAGAAGAAAAATGGATATTCCCTTACCAGGAATATGCCGATGCCATGTTCAACTCTGCTTTAATATTTGAACTGGCAGTCCTGAAGAACCATGTAGAACCCGTACTACGAAGAGTTCCCAACAATAACCCTGCTTATTCAGAAGCACATCGATTGCTACGTTTCTTATCACATTTTGTTTCAGTACAGGATGAAGAATTGCCTCCGACCTCTCTATTACGAGAATTCTTGGGAGGAAGTAGTTTTGTATACTAAATGAAATAATTTAACGGATAAAATCTAAGGTTATATACAAAATAGCTATTTTTGCAACAGATTATTTAGACATAACTATCATTTATGGCACAAAACTCACGTCAGGTACAAACTCAGGCCCAGCAACAAGTCCAGACACTGTCACCACAACAGATTCTGGTAGTCAAACTGTTGGAATTACCTACCATCGAACTGGAAGAACGTATTCACGCAGAATTGCTGGATAATCCTGCTTTGGAAGAAGGCAAGGAACCATCAGAAGAACCAGATGGAAATGCCGATGAGTATAGTACCAACGAGGATGGAGAACCGGATACAACATCTGCCGAAGACATCTCTTTAGGAGATTATCGCACAGAAGATGATATTCCAGATTACAAACTACAGGAAAATAACCGGTCACGCGAAGATACTCCTGAAGAAATTCCGTTTTCAGACAGTGTCTCTTTTTATGAAACATTGAAAGAACAACTGGACATGCAGGAACTGACCACTGAAGAAAAACAACTGGGAGAATATCTGATTGGCTCATTGGATGATGATGGACTACTCCGGAAAGGTTTGGATGCAATAGCCGATGAACTGGCTATTTACCAAGGTGTTTATACCACTCAAGAACAATTGGAACATGTTCTGTCTATCATACAGGATTTTGACCCTGCAGGAATCGGTGCCCGCAGCCTGCAGGAATGCCTCTTGTTACAAATCCAAAGAAAAGAGGACTCGCCTCTCAAACAAATAGAGTATGACATCATCAGTAAATGTTGCGATGAGTTCACCAAAAAGAACAAGGAAAAAATTCTTCAAAAACTGGGAATAACCGAACAGCAATACAATGAGGCTACAGCCGAACTGACTAAATTGAATCCACGTCCGGGAAGTTCACTGGGAGAAACTATCGGAAAGAATCTCCAACACATTACCCCTGATTTTTTAGTAGAAACAGAAGAGGATGGTACCATACATTTAAGTCTCAATAACCGGAATGTTCCTGAACTTCGGCTTAGCAAGGAATTTACCGAGCTATTGGATGAACATACTCGAAATAAAGCTAACCAAAGCAAAGAATCGAAGGATGCCCTGATGTTCCTGAAGCAGAAAGTGGACGCTGCCCAAGGATTCATCAATGCGGTTAAGCAAAGACAACAAACCCTGCTCAATACCATGCAGGCTATTATTGATTTGCAACGTCCTTTTTTCCTGGAAGGCGATGAGTCATTGTTACGTCCCATGATCCTGAAAGATGTAGCGGAACGGGCCAAATTGGATATATCCACTGTTTCCCGTGTCAGTAACAGCAAATACGTACAGACCAACTATGGCATTTATTCACTGAAATTCTTCTTCAGTGATGGTTATACAACTGAAAGCGGTGAGGAACTGTCCATCCGTGAAATTAAACGCATTTTACAGGAATGCATTGATAAAGAAGACAAAGAAAAACCGTATACCGACGACGAACTGGCTGACATACTGAAAGCGAAAGGATATCCTATTGCCCGACGTACTGTAGCCAAGTACCGCCAGCAACTCAATATACCGGTAGCCCGATTAAGAAGATAATATGACAGGAGATACAAACATTCCAGACCAGTTGACTTTCCATGAACGGAAACAAAGCGCTGATATCCCCCAAAAAGATACACTTTATCTGGGAGCACGGATTATATCAGCTATATTCACACCGTTCATGGTACCTTTTGTCGCTTTCTTTTTGATATTGTTCTTTACCTACCTCCGTATCATGCCGTTAGCGTATAAAGTAACAGTATTGGCTTTGGTATATTGTTTCACCATTCTGATGCCAATGCTGGGGATTTACCTGTTCCAGAAAATCAATGGCTGGGGAATCCGTGAATTAGGAGAGCGGGAAAAACGGTTTATACCCTACGGATTGACCATTCTGAGTTATATGGCCTGCCTGATTACCATGTACCGTATACACATGCCCCACTATCTGGCAGGTATTATTCTGGCTGTACTTATCTGTATGGTCATCTGCACATTTGTCAATCTGAAATGGAAAATCAGTACTCACATGGCCAGTAGCGGCCTGATGGTGGGAGGGCTGTTGTCTTACAGTTTCATCTTCCAGTTCAACCCTGTATGGTGGCTCTGTTTTTTTATCCTACTGTCCGGATGCCTGGGTTCTGCCCGCATCATCGTCCGCCAACACACCTTGAACGAAGTATTAGGTGGCTTTTTGGTCGGTTTATTTTGCGGTGTCACTGGAATTTTGTTTATTTGAAGAAGATAACCTTAAAAATAAAAAACATTATGAATTTCCCGACTAACGTAAAGTATACCAGCGAACACGAATGGATTCGGCTGGAAGGTGAAGAAGCTTTTGTAGGTATTACCGATTATGCACAGGAACAGCTGGGCGACATTGTTTTCGTAGATGTTCCCACTGAAGGAGAAACACTTGAAAAAGGTGAAACATTCGGTTCTATCGAAGTTGTGAAAACGGTTTCCGACTTGTTTCTTCCCATTGGCGGAGAGATAGTGGAAGTCAACCCGGAACTGGAAGAACATCCGGAACTGGTGAACCAAGACCCGTACGGCAAAGGTTGGATTATCCGCATTAAGCCGACAGATACCACCGAAATGGACGAGTTGATGGATGCTGACGCTTACAGACAAACCATCAACGAATAAAGACCAATTACTAAAAAAGACAGAATACATGAAACCAGTTGTAAGTATCATTATGGGCAGTACTTCCGACCTTCCAGTGATGGAAAAGGCGGCCAAACTGCTCGACGAAATGCAAGTTCCGTTTGAAATGAATGCACTTTCGGCTCACCGTACCCCTGCTGAAGTGGAAAAATTCGCCAAAGAAGCTGCCGGACGTGGCATCAAAGTCATTATTGCAGCTGCCGGTATGGCCGGCGGCCTT
>URWP01000095.1 GCA_900551645.1 uncultured Bacteroides sp. | reverse complement strand
ACACCACCACCCATACGGTCGCGGATTTCACCGCCGGTACCGGTAGACGCTCCGTTAAACGGTTCTACAGTAGTCGGGAAGTTATGGGTCTCAGCCTTCAGAGAGATGACAGTCTTGATATCTTTGATAATGAAATAATCGGAAGTGGCATGGTTCTGCGGAGCAAACTGTTCTACAACCGGACCTTCAGCAAAAGCTACATTGTCCTTATAGGCAGAAATGATTTTGTTTGGATTTTCCTGGGTTGTCTTCTTGATCATCTGGAAGAGGGAAGATTCCATTTCTTTTCCGTCGATGATAAAAGTTCCACCGAAAATCTTATGACGGCAGTGTTCTGAGTTGATTTGAGCGAAACCGAATACTTCTGAGTCTGTCAGTTTACGTCCCAAGTCTTTTTCTACTTTCAGCAGGTAATCCATTTCTTCGCGTGACAGCGCCAAGCCTTCCTGTTCGTTGTATTCTTCCAGATTTTCGATGTAGATGATCGGTTGTGGTTTGATATTTACGTCGAATATCTGTTGGTCCAGACCTTTATACATGCGCTGCAGCATCGGGTCGTATTCCGCATTTTCATCTTTTACCGGGAAATATTCTTCGATACGGCGGATTCCGCTTAAACCCATATTCTGAGTGATTTCCACCGCATTGGTACTCCACGGAGTAATCATCTCACGGCGCGGACCGATGAAACAACCTTTCAGATTGTCTTCGGTTTCTACAGTGGCTTCACTGTAAAGCCAGCACAATTTCTTGACATCTTCAGCACTCAACTCTTTGTTGCAGGCTGTAGCTATCACACTGTTTGTGGGGGTTCTGAAAAATAGAATCATAGTTCTTCTTGTATTTGTTATAGATAGTATTTCAAGTGTGTGTTGAATAAGCTTTGTTTGTTGTGCAAAGTTACATAAAACCCCGTTTGTAAGAAAGAAAATGAGAATGAAATATAGGTACTTTCACAAAAAAGTCTCATCTTTGCAGTATGAATTGGATAGAACAGGTTACCATACTGGATTTGTTGATAAAGGGGGTTATTATCGGGGTAGTCGTGTCTGCTCCTCTAGGCCCTGTGGGCGTACTGTGTATTCAGCGAACCTTGAACAAGGGGCGTTGGTTCGGTTTTGTAACCGGACTGGGAGCTGCGTTGAGTGACATTTGTTATGCCTTGATTACTGATTACGGTATGAGTTTTATGGATGACCTGATTGTGAAGCATCAGATGTTCCTGCAAGTGGTGGGTAGTATTATGCTGCTGGCATTCGGTATCTATACGTTCCGTAGTAATCCGGTCAAAGCATTGCGTCCGGTTTCTGCCCGTAAGGGTACTTATCTGCACAATTTTATTACCGCTTTCTTTGTAACCTTGTCCAATCCGTTGATAATCTTCCTGTTCATTGGTCTCTTCGCACGTTTTTCTTTTGTGATGCCAGGTAGTCCGATAGGGTTCCAGTTGGTTGGTTTCCTGGCTATTATTCTTGGCGCACTGACGTGGTGGTTTGGTATTACCTATTTTGTAAACAAAGTGCGGACGAGGTTTAATGTACGGGGTATCTGGATGCTGAACCGGATTATCGGTATAGTAGTCATTATAGCATCGGTGGTAGGGATTGTCATGACTATTTTTGGAAAATCGTTGTCCTGATATGTATATTTCTCAACAGTTAAAACAACAGAATATTGCAGAGTACCTGCTATACATGTGGCAGGTAGAAGATTCGATTCGGGCCAATCAGTTTGATATGGCTAAAATCAAGGAACGGATTATTGATCCATATCCGGTTTCGGAAGAACAGAAGCAGGAATTATACCGTTGGTATGAGGATTTGGTGAACATGATGCATGATGAAGGTGTAATGGAGAAAGGACATCTTCAAATCAATAAGAATATCATTGTGTGGTTGACAGACTTACACTTACGCTTATTGCGATCTCCCAAATTCCCTTATTATAATGCTGCCTATTACAAGGCTCTCCCGTTGATTGTAGAGTTGCGGGCCAAAGGTGCCGATAAGGATGTGCCTGAACTGGAAACCTGTTTTGATGCCATGTATGGAGTATGGATGCTGAAGCTACAGAAGAAGGAGGTTTCCGAAGAGACACAGAAGGCAATGAAGACTATCGGTGACTTGTTGGCAATATTGGCCGGTTATTATATCAAGGATAAACAGGGAGAATTGGAACTGGAATAAGAACAATCATTAAACAGATAAAATGAACGCAGAAATAGAAAGAAGACGAACGTTTGCGATTATTGCTCATCCGGATGCTGGTAAGACTTCGTTGACTGAAAAGTTGTTGCTTTTCGGAGGACAGATTCAGGTGGCAGGAGCGGTGAAATCGAATAAAATCAAAAAGACTGCGACTTCCGACTGGATGGACATCGAAAAGCAGCGTGGTATCTCAGTAACGACTTCCGTGATGGAGTTCGATTACCACGACTATAAAATCAATATCCTCGATACACCGGGTCACCAGGATTTTGCGGAAGATACATACCGTACATTGACGGCTGTTGATAGTGTAATCATTGTAGTGGACGGTGCGAAAGGTGTGGAAACCCAGACACGGAAACTGATGGAAGTGTGCCGTATGCGGAATACACCGGTCATCATCTTTGTGAACAAGATGGACCGTGAAGCTAAGGACCCTTTCGACCTTTTGGATGAACTGGAAGAAGAACTGGTCATTAATGTACGTCCGTTGACATGGCCGATAGAAAGCGGTCCGCGTTTCAAAGGAGTATATAACATTTATGAGCAGAAATTGAATCTGTTTCAACCGTCCAAACAGGTAGTGACAGAAAAGGTGGAAGTGGATATTCATACCGAAGAACTGGACAAACATATCGGTTCACCATTGGCAGAGAAACTGCGTAGCGAGTTGGAGCTGATTGATGGGGTTTATCCGGAATTTAATGTAGACGATTACCTGAAAGGGGAATTGGCTCCGGTATTCTTCGGTTCGGCTTTGAATAATTTCGGTGTACAGGAGTTGCTGGATACTTTTGTGGAAATTGCTCCTAGTCCGCGTCCGGTACAGGCCGAAGAACGTGCTGTACAGCCGGATGAACCGAAATTTACCGGATTTATCTTTAAAATTACCGCTAACATCGATCCGAACCATCGCTCATGTGTAGCTTTCTGTAAAGTTTGCTCCGGTAAGTTTACTCGTAATACGCCGTATTTGCACGTGCGTCATAACAAGACTATGCGTTTTTCTTCGCCTACGCAGTTTATGGCACAGCGCAAGACTACGGTGGATGAGGCTTGGGCAGGCGATATTATCGGTCTGCCGGATAACGGTACCTTTAAAATCGGTGACACACTGACAGAAGGAGAAATGTTACATTTCAAGGGACTGCCGAGTTTCTCGCCGGAAATGTTCAAATACATCGAGAATGCGGACCCGATGAAGACTAAGCAGCTGAATAAGGGTATTGATCAGCTGATGGACGAAGGTGTGGCTCAGTTGTTCGTTAATCAGTTTAATGGCCGGAAGATTATCGGAACGGTAGGTCAGTTGCAGTTTGAGGTTATCCAGTATCGTCTGGAGAATGAATACAATGCGAAATGCCGTTGGGAACCGGTCAGCTTGTATAAGGCGTGTTGGATAGAGAGTGATGACCCGGAAGAACTGGAAGCCTTTAAGAAGCGTAAGTACCAGTACATGGCAAAAGACCGTGAAGGACGTGATGTCTTCTTAGCCGATAGTGGTTATGTTTTGCAGATGGCTCAAATGGATTTCAAGCACATTAAATTCCACTTCACTTCGGAATTCTGATGATTGATTAAAAAAATATAGTGAGAAAGGGTAGCCGATAACCGGTTGCCCTTTTTTCTTTCAAAATTAGTTCTCTTTTTACTTGGTTTATAAAATAAACTTATCTATCTTTGTGAAAAGAAGGGAGGTAAGCGCGCATCTCCCTTTTCTTGGAAGTTTGTAGTTTATAAAATAAACCTATTTGTATAACTATCTAATGAGGTAATTATGGAATTGCAGAATCGTTTGAATGAGAATAAGAAGATACCGGCCGAATTGAAGGTTAAGTTAGCCGTGTATGTTGTAAACTGTTTGTTTTTGACTTTAGTAAATTATGTTACCTCTCCTCATTATTGGTGGGTATGTTGGGTTGTACTTGGTTGGGGACTGAATATAGTCTTGGGTTGGATTATTTGGTATTTTGAGAAGAATGAGGAGGATAGGATATGAGACGTTGGTTGTCTTTATTGTTGATGGTTGCAGGCTGCCAATTGGCAGTGTATGCTGAAGAAGAGATTTTAGTGGTTGTGACTCAAGTTCGAAATGATGAGGGAAATATATTGGTTATGATCCAAACAGATGGAAATGAAAAACCGTTCTATGGATTATCAAAAGCCCAAAAGGGAAAAGTATCGGTGGTTATAGAGGGAATATTTGACGGACCTTTCCTCATCTCTGTCTTCCATGATGAAAATACTGATTGGAAGATGGACATGGATGAGCAGGGAAGACCGATTGAAGGCTTCGCACGTAAAAGCCTGAGAGCGTTTCCTGAAGATGGAAAATATATGCTTAAGTTGTTTTATCCCTCCAATGAATAATGCCTATGAAAGCGTTGGTTTTAATAGGAAATATTCTTTTCTTTTCTCTTGGAGTAATAGCACAAGAATCTGTAAATCAAGATACACTATTTGCTTCCTTTCCAGAACAAGTTCTAAAGGAAGTGGTAGTTACTCCAGATTTGTTGGAACGGAAAGCTGACCGTATAGTGTTTCAAGTTTCTCCTTCTGATTATGGGAAGAATGGAGAAGAGTTGTTGTTACAGACTCCAGGAATCATATTTTCAGATGGTATGATTACCATTAACGGTACGTCAGGTGCAAAGCTTTTTGTAAATGATAGGGAAATCTTGTTGGAAGACGAGTTGTTGACAGCTTATTTGCAGTCTCTTCATGCTGAAGAAATCTCAAGAATAGAGGTTGTTCCTATGAGTGGCGCCGAACAGGATGCAAAGTTGCAAGGTGGAGTTATTCATATTTGGTTAAGGAAAAAACGTGAGAATGGATTGTCTGCGTCACTTGCTTTTCAAGGGACTTTTGCTCACCATTTTCAGCGTTATCAGCCTTATTGTAATTGGAATCAGCGAATTGGAAAATGGGAATGGTATGGAAATATGAGTTTAAGTTATCGGCCTGAACATAGAAGTGTGACGGAGGTTCATCGCGATTATCTGCAAATAGACAGATACTTTACTGATTGTATAGTATCAGAAACTCCAATGGATTACGAATCTTTTCGGGTAGGAGCGTTGTATATGCCTGATGATTCAAATATTTGGGGAGTGGAAGGTGAATGGATTAGAAATAGTTCACAAGGACGTTCAAACGGTCATACAGTTTTAAGTGTGTATGGTGATGAGTGGGATTCTTTTGGAATTTATAATTTGTGTCAGTTATACCAACAAGTAACCGGAAATTTCAGTTATAGTCATCGGTTGGACACAGAAGGTTCAGAATGGAAATTATTGGCTGGCTTTACTTATAAAGATTCGGAAACGAAGAATGTTTCAGACATATGTCAAATACAGAAAGAACTTTTGTCTGTAAGTGATACCTTATACCGTTATAAGGCGGGGGCTACTTACCGCATCGGGACAGTTGATTATTCGTGGAAGAATTGTGGAAATAAAGGAAATGTGCTTACAATTGGTGCCAAATATACTTATACCCACATGTCTGATGAGGCAGGTTATGAAGGTTGGCAACGGTTGCAGAAATCATGGGCTTGTTTACCCGATTTTGCTTACGGACTGAATTATACGGAGCATATCGCTGCTATTTATGGATCTTGTTCGGCTGAATGGAAACGCTGGTCTGTTAAAGCTGGTTTGCGTTTGGAATATACTGCTACACACGATGCGTCGGATAAAGTCAGGAAACATTATCTGGACTGGTTTCCACATTTGGATATAACTTATGGATTGAACAGTATCCGGAGTTGGATGTTGGTAGGACAATATGCCAGGAATATCGAACGGCCGCTGTTTGATGCATTGAATCCGAACCGGATTCAAACTTCTGAGTATAATTATCAGTTGGGAAATCCGGTTTTGAAACCTACTTACATTGATCGCTGGAGTCTGACACTGGTGGGTAACTATCGATATACACTGACTGTAGGAGGAAATCTGCATAAGAATCTGATTCGGCAGTTTTCTTATCAGGATGTTGCCAATCCGGATGTTTCTTATGTAACGTATGAGAATCATCGCCAAGAGAATCATTGGTTTGTAGCCCTTAATATGCCGTTTCAGCCGTTTCATTGGTGGAATTTGTCTTTAAATTTTGTTGGAGTACGCCAGGATATTCAAATGTATGAAAAAGATGTTTTCCAAACTCATTATTTGTATTTTGGAAATGTGTATACTTCTTTTTCGCTACCAGCAGAGTTTTCATTGGAGTTGCGTTACAGTGGGGTATCCCGATTATATTCGGGGAATAGTGAAGTGAACCCGATTCATAAAGTCCATCTTCTGTTACGTAAAAAGATTGCTGGAAACCGTTGGAGAATTACTTTGGGAGTAGATAATTTGTTTGGCCGACAAATGGGATATGTAGGGAGATTGCCTGATTACACCAATTATCTTTCGGTAGATGCAGCTTACGCGGGCCGGGTCTTTAGGGTAGGAATACAGTGGAATTTGAATAAAGGTAAGAAGTTCAAAAAGCAGGTATTGGAGAGAAGCGATAGTTCAGAACGTAGCCGATTGAATGAAAATGAACAGTAAAATTTGGTTTATTTGATAAACTATACTAATTTTGAAACATATAAAAACAGTATCTTATGGGAGAAAACAAATTGTCTGAAAGAGAGAGTCTGGAACTGATTAGTCGGATGATAAGTTCCACACGCGAGGGTCTGAAAGTAGGTGCTGGAAATACCTTTCTTTGTTTCGGGTATTTTACGGCTGCCTTGTCTATACTGCTTTTTATTCTGGTTTTCTTTACCCAGAATAATGTCTGGGCATACGGCTGGTTCCTGATGTTCGTATTTTGGGGAATCATGGAAGTCAAACGCCGGAAAGAATTGAAACAGGAGTCGGTGGTGACTTATACCGATACGGTGCTGGCAAAAGTCTGGTGGATTATCGGTTGGTTGTTTCTGATAACAGTCTTGATGATGGGAGTGGTTTCGGCGGCACACGGTTATGGTGATTTTTCATTGATGTTGCCATTGTCTCTGTTGTATGGAGGAATTGGTACTTCTATCACAGGAATCATTATCAAGGAACCGAGTGTAATGTATGCTCCGTTGGTGGGATTTGCCTTTGCTGTTTATATGTTGATGCAGTATACCTTCCACGAGCCGGCTTCAGTAGACTGGTACTTGTACTTCGGGTTGTCTTTCATCATCATGATGGTGATACCGGGTCATATTTTGAATAAAAAAGCAAAACGCTCATGCTGAAAGAACTGAATCCTTTGTTGCATTCCCAGCTTCGTTTATCCATCATGTCGTTGTTGTTATCGGTTGAAGAGGCAGAGTTTGTTTATCTGAAAGAGAAGACTCAGGCTACAGCTGGTAATCTGAGTGTTCAGTTGGACAAGTTGAACGAAGCTGGGTATATTTCCATCGAAAAAAGTTTTGTTGGGAAAAAGCCGCGTACAGTATGTCGACTTACATCGGTCGGACGGGATGCGATGGCTGAATATGTAGAAGCCTTGAAAAGTTATTTTATAGGTTTGTGAGTCAAAGAAGATTTCTGATACATACGTTTTATGAAAAAGTTGATATTTAATTAAAGAGTCAATTTACTTTTTATTGAAACCAGTTTGTACTGTAATAAAGGTGTTCTGACACTTATAGAATTCAACTTTCGATATTAGATTTTAATTTATTGGAGTTTAATAACAGCTTATGATACAACAGATAATATTTACTTTACGGCCACGTTCACGTGGCTTTCATTTGATAACAGATGAAGTTATCAGTAAATTACCGGAATTACCTCAAACAGGTATTTTAAATCTGTTTATTCAGCATACTAGTGCCGGTTTATCTATTAATGAGAATTGTGATCCAGATGTACGGAGCGATTTGGAAAAGATTTTCAATAATTTGGTACGCGAACGAGAATCGTGGTACGACCATACACTTGAAGGTTGGGACGACATGCCTGCTCACGCCAAGTCTACCCTGGTAGGTAGCAGCTTGTCCATTCCCATTACAGACAGGGCTCTGAATCTGGGTACCTGGCAAGGTATCTACTTGTGCGAATTTCGTAACCACGGAGGAGGCAGACGAATTGTTGCAACGATATTAGGATAAATTATGAGTAGAGAAGTAATAGAGTTGTTAAATCTTTCTTTTCTTTTTTGCCAAAAGAAAGATTATTTCTTTTCATATTTACGCCGATAAAGTATAGGAGCCATTTTTACTTGCTTTTTGAAGAATTTGCTGAATGCTGCCTGATCTGAAAAATGCAATTCTTCGGCAATTTGTCCTACCGGAATTCGATCGTCTTCCAGCATTAACATAGCCTGATGTACAATTTCATTGCAGATAACCTCATGTGGGGTTTTTCCTGTTTTTTCTTTTACTACTCTTGTCAGATGTTTGCTGGAAATACACAATGATTCAGCATAGAAATCGACAGCATGCTGGGTGGCAAAATGTTTGGAAACCAGTTTAAGGAAGTTCAATGTAAGAAAATCATATTTATTGACGTGTGGAGTAAAAGTATCTGTTTCTTCACTATGCGACAACATGATATTTCCCAGTTCCAGACTAAAACTTTTGAAATACAGTTGTGTCAATTCTTGTCGATAATAATGTTTCATGTCTGCCAAACATTCTCGTAGTAACCTAAGTTGCTGTTCGAGGATGTTGCATTCCTTTTCAGAAAGCTCTTGCACTGGGATATTTAACCGTTCCAGTAGGTAACCTTGAGGACCGGGACGCAGATTCTTTAATGATTCAGTAGCAAATTCGAATGTGATGAAACACCCCCATGCCTGTAGGTCTGAACTGAAATTTTCCACCCGGAGGGTAACAGAATCCAGAACATCAAGAAAAGCATGTGCCTTTATTTCATATTTTCTCCCCATAACATCTAATGATAATTTACCTCTACTTACTAATATGAACAGACGGTTTCCTGATAATATCCGTCCTTCCAACTTTCCAAAATCAGAAGGAGAAACCAATAATATTCCACTTTTCAAGTAACAGGTAGGTGAAAATAAAGGCATTAATTCTTTTTGTGTCATCTGTGCATATTCCGGCGGATACCCGTTCAGCATTTCCGGTGATATCCGTTCAGTCCCCAGTTAGTATTCAGTGTTGTTGGCAAAG
>URWP01000094.1 GCA_900551645.1 uncultured Bacteroides sp. | reverse complement strand
GCGCAAAGGTAGGTTTGTGAATAATGTGCGTCAAGGCGGAAAATAGTATGGTTACATAAGACTTGTTATATTGCAAGTGGTAAAAGCTTTACATCGACAAGAATGAGCTATAGAAAAATATCGATGCTGCTTCGTTCTTTTCCTACAATCTGTTTGTCAAGGGCTTTCTGTGAAGGCCCACTGAAGATGATGATACTATCTTCATTCTTATCCATAAATTTATCACTTTGCATCAGCAGTTCTTTCAGTTTTGCTTCAGATATTTCTCCCTCGAATACAGAATTTTGTATCCAGTTCAGATATTTTCGGCAGAGCTTAAGCATTTTGTTAACTCGTTTCTCACCGAAATCGTATACTAGAATTACATACATATGATGTCAAATTATATTACCAATACATCTTGAATGGCTTATATTCTTCGATGGAGAGAAGATGTTTGGCCAGTTTATAGCATTCTAATTTTATCAGGTGCCGGTAACTGACCGAACGCTTCAATGAACGGTGTTGGATGGTTTCCTGAAGCCGGTCTTCGATGGCTTTTATGAAAATCTTTTTGCCCGAAGTATTCAACAGGCATCTGTTCAACTTACGGTCGAAATGTTTTGTTTGGATCTCCTTTTTATTGAGTACCTTGAAGACTACCCGGTCAACAATGATAGGCTTGAATATTTCGGCAATATCCAAAGCCAGTGAGTACCGACGTTCACCTGGTTTATGCAGGTAGCTGATGGTCGGATTCAATTGTGTCTGGTGGATGGCACGCAGGCATAGGGTATAGCATACCATGTTACCGAACGAAATCAAGGCATTCACTTCGTTACGGGGAGGCTGTTTGGACCTGCCAGCCATTTCGAAATCGTTGATGATTAGATTAAAGGCCTCGTAATAGTATTGCCGGATTTGCCCTTCTATTCCCATCAGCTCTTCTACACTGGTAGTGTCTTTGATTTTTGTGCTGAGTTGTTCGATAGGGGAGATAATGTCTACCATATCTTTACCACGACGGTCGTAGTATTTCAGATTCTTGACCATGTTATAGGCAGCTCCTTCGATAAATTTTTGGGCGATGACCAGTCGCTTTTTCTTATCTTGATAGTAGGACGTTTGTGCCAATAGCATTTTTCCGGACAATAACGAGTCGCGGGGCATGAACGAACCGGTGTAATTCTCATAATAATCGAAGAAATGAACCGCTACGTCCTTTTGTCCTAAAAAATTAAACAAGGAGCTGTTAGCACGCAGACTACCGAATACATAGAATTCGCTGATGTCTTCTATCGGCAGGTAACGTGATTGTGCATCTGGAGAGGGTATTTCTCCATCTTCTGATACCGGTGTGAATTTTAGGGTATTGTCCTTGCGTTCCAGTATGCCTGGATTGAACAGGTAAAATGTTTTTTTCATTCTTCTTCCTCCCTGCTATAACAAAATTCATAATAGCTGCAATTCTTGCAGATTCCTTTTTTCTGTAAGGGTGGACATGCATCATCGGAAATGATTCGGACGATATCTGTTTTCATATCTTCGATTTCCGACCTGTCCAGTTCGCTCAAGAAAACTTCTTGTGTCCGACGAAGAGTAGGGTATTCCAGTATGCCGGTCACATCTGCTATTCCGTTCTGCTCGAATACATAAAGATAATATTTCAGTTGCCATTCATGGGCGATTTCCACTTTATTCGATTTCTTGATTTCGTGGATAACCTTGTTTTGGGCATCGTAGAAATCTACTTTGATACCGTCCAGCTCTATCTCTTCGTACTTGGCGGAACGTTGTGGATAACTGTCTTCGTGAATGAGTTTCCCTTCGAACACCAGGTCGGAAGTGTGTTCGAAATTAATACCATTGGCAAACAGCCATAACTTACGTTTGCATACTTGGTAATAGTTGAAATGTGTGCCGGTGACTTTCATGTTTTTTATTCATTAGATTATCTCATAACAATCTTGTTTCTTTTCAATACAACCTTGTTTTTCATCATAAAATAATTCCTTCGCAATCCATACATCCAAGTTGTCATTATAATCATTTTTATCTAAATGGTAAGGATATACTGAAACTAATAGTTCATTCGCCTCGATATAACGATTTTGCTCGACCAGATTGTAATATTCGTCTTTCAGGTTGTAGCACAACACATCAACTTTTTGATTATTTTGATCCATTATTTCATCAGCCCAATCTTTACATATTCCAGCAATCCAGTTATCTAAAAACTCTGAAGTAGATACCCATCCTAGATCATAATCTTGTTTCTGTTTTTGAGAATATCCGTCTTTATACACTTCATTACAAGCATGTATCAAATCGTCTTCCGATAAATTGTATTCGTTTAACTGAGACATTACGGTCCATGTATTTTTAAGCAATTGATCATCGTAAAAAGGAGTTTTACCCATAATCCCTTCGAAAAGATGTACATTTGCCATTATTTTATTACCAGAGTAATCGACCAGTTTCCCACCACGATTCACACGTCCTAAACGTTGTATTAGTGAATCTATAGGAGCATTCTCAATATAAGCTGTATTATAGTCAATGTCTAGACTGACCTCGACAGCTTGTGTAGCGACCAATAGTTGGGGACGTAGATTTTTTTCTGTATTCGTCACAAAACGCTCTATCTTTCTTCTTGATCTTTGATTGAAGCCTCCATGTAACATTATTTTCTTGGAATCATCAAAATCAATCGTCTGATAAATTTCTTGACAAGTCTTTACATTATTAACAACTACCAGTACCGACATACCTTTCTCTAAATCCGATTCTATCTGCCCTATATACTGATTGATATTTTCACTTGCATGGCAAATGAGGTGATGTCGTTTCCTTCCCATTACACTTGCATCCGAGGAATAGGTAGAATCAGGGCGGATGATTCGAGAACGATCTCCATCATAAACATTCTCTAATATTTGTTCCAATAAGAAATTGGGGATGGTAGCGGACATGAACAGAAACTTTGCTCCAAAAAATGTTCTGAAGATTTTTACTGTACTTAGCATTTTACCTGTCAGAAACGCATTATATGCATGAAATTCATCAATGATAAATAATGCATTCTGGCATTCCAACATGGATAGTTCCCATCCTTTTCCATGACAAGGTATGCGTAGTAGCTGATGTAAGGTCATGATTTTTATTGGATAATAGACCTCACGAGATAAGGAATTTAATTCTCTTGCTTTATGCTCAAGCTCTGTGTAATTGGATATGACATTCGAATGTTCTTCACACAATTCATTGTATATGAAGTTCAAAGACTTGGAATGTTGTATCATCACTTCTGAACGGTCATATACGTTACAAAGGCGTGTCATCATCGCATTTATAGAAGCGGTATAAGGGAGTAAATATAGTAAACGGTTCCCTTTTGCTTGATTCGAATATACCCAACTTAAAGCGGCTTCTGTCTTACCAGAACCTGTGGGTGCATGCAAAATGGCATCACCTTTCCATTGCTGTAGCTTTTCCTGGAAATGGCGGAATGGATATTTTGTTGACTTGTCATGTGGTTGGAAATCATCTAAAGAAATCATTTGGTAATCGGGTATTTCTATTTGTCCTCCTGATGCAAGATGATCGGCAGCTTGCAAAAAAGCTCTCATTAAAGAAAATTGTAGTCTTTCATCTGCACAAGGAACCACTTTTTTCTGTTTACTCTCTCTGAACATATAGCAAAAAGCTGACGAAATCTTGTCAAGTTTCTTCTTCCTATAAATAAATTCTGCTGAGAATAAAGAAAGCCATGATTGTAAAGTTTCCAAGCACATAGTCCCTTCTGAGTCATGCAAATAGGCTCCTTCATCAATCGAAACGCTGATTCCATTAAGGTCCAGCATGGATAATGATTTCTTACAAGAATGTGATTCTACACTTTTATGATGTGTCCCAATTGCAAATAATACTGCATTGTCTATTTCTAAGAAAGTTTCTGCGAACCAGACAGACACCAGTTCATGACGGATACTGGCATATTTATCTCCATTCAGCCTTTTCTGGAAAGTAGGGTGTACTTTTCCTAAATCATGTAAAATGGCAGATTGTAAGAAATGTTTATTTAGGAAAGCCCGTGCATCATTGGATAGAGACAATGACTGAAGTAGCTTCAGTCCTGTCTCTATTACCATACATGTATGTTCATATAAGGTGGTCCCGTCGCTTTTGGCCTTAATTCTTTTTATTTCCTCTACATTCATTTTGTAAAAGTATGCATATAAAAATCTACTGGCTGTTCATCCTGAATACGATATAGATTGGAGTTTCTGACATGTACACTTTCACCTTCCCCATGGACAGCAACAAACATCATCGGATTGATGGGCACTCTTCCACTTCCGTTTTTTTCACCTTTGGCATAGGACTCGGCCAGTTGTACTAGTTGTCCTGGAATCGTCTGATTCATATCGAAAGGGATCATACAACCTTTTATATAACCTTCTGAGATGTGTACCACTTCTTTTACGCTGACTGTCTTTATTTGGAGTAAATCTTGCGAACGCCCCAGAGACGGAGTTCCTACCGGAGATTTGAAGAAATCAATCCAGTCCAAACGGTCAATCCAAATAGTCAGGTAGGGATTAGTGTGGAATTCACGTATATAGGCATCACTTCCTTTGTCATGATTCTTTATTTTTCCCCCGTCAAACTGTAATCTTCTACGAGTTTCTATATCTAATGCTACTGTATCATAAAGATATCGAAAACCGACCTTCACTTCACCCGGAGAAATGAAACGCCCTAGACAGCAACCTAATATTCCTAGAATAGTAGAATATGGAGGTACTGGCATACATAAGGCATTCCCGGAAAGCACAAACGGAAGACGAGGAGTGGCAGTCCAACCTGAGAGTTGTATTTCCAGTACTTTATCCATTATCTCATATATTTATCTATGAACACTTCTACTATCTTTATTGGAGTGTCGATTATAAAGTTATCACTTGCCAAAGCTTTTACTTCCTCCTCATTTTCCAAATATCCTTTTCGGATTCCGATGCAGATAGGAGTTTGAAGTTTTTCTTTATAATCGTCTGCAAGTTCCTTCAGTAAATCTACATTTAACCGTGGACGTTCACCATTTCCAATATATAAATTATTGAAACAAGGGTTTGCAGACGTCATTCCTGCAAATACTATCACTTTAGGAGATACATCTGCTCCGAATGCGGCCATTTTAGCTCCCCCACGCAGGTGTACCAAGCCTTTCAATAGCCCCGAAGTACGTTCTTTTCTCAACTGTTCTGCATTCTGCAATGTATAAATCTGTACATTTTTCTGTGGTTCTTCCTTTACAAGAGAATTTTTATACTTTTCTATTAAATCTTTTGACAGTTCTACTCGTGAAGGTGTATTCACAAAAGTACCTAGGCGATAGCATTCCAGATTAAAGAAGCCTTCCAAGTGAGTGGAATAAAAGCGGGTCGAATAAGGTAAGGGAGTGCCATCTTTAGGAAAAACAAAAGCATTGTCTGTAGTCAGTGCACGCATTTTGGGAATTCCTCTTAAAATAGATGTTTTGAAGGGTGATGTACGTTGGATACTTTCTTCTCCTTTGGAGCCGCTTTTCATATAGCCAAACAAATCATCTTCCGGATAGGTCACAGGATCCAATTCTGTAGCTATCTTGGATGTTGCGCCTTTTGCATTTGTTTCAATAGCATGTAACTCGCTAGGCTGCCATCCATTTTCTTCATTAGCTGTATTTCTAAGCCAGCGACGCCATGCTTGAGCAGAAACATAAGGTACATCCTCCTTACGTCCATTGACAGTTTCTTTAAAGGTTTTTGGAATTACCGTATTTTGATCTTCTCCAGTAGCTAATCCGGAGCCATTCAAAAAAGTAGCTGTTGCATCACATAAAACGTTTCCAGTAATGTTTTGAATTTGTTTTGACATAATTATTCGTTTATAAGGTTATTGTTAAAGTAAATAAAAGAAATTTCATTAAGTTTTAGTCTGAAAGCGAACAAAAAAGTTTTAAAAGCGTAATTCCCCCAAGGATCATATACCAAATCATATTCATTCCATTCTTTTCCACTCTCGTTTAGGCGTTGCATTATGGAATGAAACCAGACTATTTGTAGCCGTAAATCACTGCGAGGTATCGAACGTTTTATCTTTTCACATAATGCTGCATATTTAGACTTATCAACGACACTTTGAAATCTATCGTCGATGTACTGACAGGTAAAATTATTGATATGATCTAACCATTTCTTGATATCAGGATCCATTTGCAGAGATGAAGAATCTATTTCATCTTCCCAAGAAGATAACTCTTCTTTATTCATATAATACAATCTTAGTAGAGAGCAGATCCCATATACATTTTTAATCCCTCCCATTGTATAGAATAGTGGATATAAACGATAGATCCCCTCTTTCCAGGCATTCTCTATCAGTAGTTCATCCAAAATAGAAGAATCCACATCGTTGTTTTTATCACCGTATCGGAAGTTTAATATCCGGTCGATGATTTTCGTTCGTTGATATTCTGAAGTCTGCTCTAATAGTTTGATTATTTTTACGCAAAGGTGTGAGGTTGTCGTATCTTTTACATTTACCATTGGCATGATTGATATAGAAGCTCCTTTCTGGTAATAAAAATGTATTAGTTTATGAATTTGAGTACATCGATATAAAACGGGTAGTTGTTCAGGTGCATCCAGAATGGATAGCTGGCAGCTCATTGACCAATCACCTTTTTCGGTTGCTCGTAACAAAATTCGATTTAATAACGACGCATAATCGTTCTTTATTTCATAAGCATCAGTCTTGTTCAGTATAGTCATATCTTTAGCATCCCTATATTTCATTACCAGGCCAGAAATATATTGAGCTATTGTAATAAGCTTCTCTTTACGAATGACTTTCCAATATGATTCAAAGAACTGCACGCTAACTCCTTCATTCATTTTGGAAGGATAAAGAAACTTCCACTCTTTTTTATCGGAAAGACACTCCAGAAATCCGGAACTTAAGAAAGAATCTGTCAAGATATGCTCGAGCTCACCTTTATGTCGATTACGCAATACAAATAATTGTCTAAGTAATTCATTGGGAACTCGGTCTATGAAGCAACTGGCACCTGCCCCTGAATTTGAAAAGCTCCACAGATTGACATCTGTGTATTCACAGTCAGCCTTACATCTTTCCATTACTTCCAGGGCTTCCAATACATAATTACCTTTAGCCCCCTTCATATTTTCAATTGGAGCATTTGTTGCAACAACTTCCTTTACTTTATCTACCAGATTATTTACTTTTTCTTCTACAAATTCTTCACAAAACTCCAAGGCTGTAGAATCAATTAGTAAAATACCTTTTTTATATATATAGGCACAAAATGGAAGGAACTGAAGTAATACTACACAAATAGGATGTACATGATAAGTCTGTTTGGCCATAGGAAGAGATTGGGCATCAGAGCCAAGTCCTCCTAGCAAAGGAAACCAGCATCTGTTTAAAGTTAAATCTTTCTTTTTGGCTTCCTTTTCTGGTATACCCAAACTAACTAACGTTTCTAACATAAAATCTGAAAAAGTCTTGGAATAATGTAGTCCTGTCAGATTACATTGCTTATCACCTTCCGATTCAAAGCCATCCACTATCTTTACCAGTAGTGTTTCATAGATTTTTTCTCCGAGCTTCTTATCATTGTATAATGGTCCATTCTTCGTGAACAGCATAGTATAACTTTTGAAGCGCAAATTCATGCTCATCAACGAATAGGGAAGTTTATCGCACACTTTCCCAATCATATTTCGTAATAAGTTTGTAGTGATGTCTTGTACATCATTTAATCCAGCTAATGCTTTTATTGTCATTAAAGCATTGTTGACCATGGGATTACCTGTATAATGATTTACAATGTTCATATTAATAAAAAATTGTATCTTTGCACCTGAAGAGAAATTGAAACTTTATATTTAAACACTAATCGTACCATACTCCCCAATCAATTTTGGGGAGTTATTTCTCTTCCTCTAAAAATCCGAATCCCATTGAGGAAAGACTTCCTGCAGCTGATTCATAGAGGAATCTCATTAACTCTATTGGAGCTGAAATCTTTAGTTTACACATAAAACCTCGAACATTTGTTTCTTGTGGAGTACCTACTTTTATTTTTATTAAGGCAGATTTAGGTTGACCAATAACTTTCATCTGACAACTCTCTATATTAAAAATTTTATTTGTTCCATAAAATAAATTATATTTATCTATTAGACCTTTGAATAAAATATAAGGTGAAATGGAATCTTCAGGTGATAAGTAATCTACTTTGTTATCTGCTTTACGGAGTTTCAAACACATTGGTGATAAAGTCCGGAATGTCATCTCTTCTGTAAATTCAGGAGAGGACAAGACCTCTATATTACGTACTGTAAACTGTACAGTTGATATCTGATCACCAATTTCAAAGACTTTATTTGTGAATACTCCTTGTATAAAACTTTGGGTTCCTTTTTCTGGAAGAAAGCTAATTTGCCATTCGATTGTATCAGATAAAATTTGCATCCGTCCTTTCTCTGGTTGGACTTTGTATTTTTCTATTTTGAATCGTGAGTAGGAGAAGAACTTGAACGCTTTGCCATTTCTCATGCGGTATCCGTTGTTGTGCAACCAGGTGCTGTAATCTTTGTCTGCACGGGATAATATCTTATAGATAGCGGCAGATTGTTCGTATTGATAGTTGATGGGAAGTATGTTCCCAAAAGCTTTTCGATTTACTTCCAGTATGAGTTTGAATCTCATGGTTGATGTTTTATTATGGTTTTAGTGTTTTCCACGAAGATAGTTATTTAAATAGATTAATTCCCTTTTTCTACTATGTTTGTCAACACATCCCTCCACACCTCCTTAAACATTTTGCCATACAACAACAATTATACGGATAAAATCCATTATATTTACACATCCGATTATCCTTGTTAATCTAGCATACTATGAAAAGAATCTTTACAAGCCTGGCAGCAGTAGGATTGGCGCTGGCTGTCTATGCGGCGGATGGAAGTCCCTCCGTTGCCGGAACACCGCTTCGGGTGATTCCGATACCTGAAAACATCGAACTGGAACAGGGTGTGTTTACCGTTCCCGAGCAGGGAATGACCTGCTACATCGAGGGAGAGCAGACGGAGGACCTCACGGCTTACCTGCGGCATTTCCCCCTGAAATGTACGCGGGTGGAGAAAGCGGGAAAAGCCGATGTGGTGATAAAAATAACTGATACGAAACGGCGGAAGGGAACACAGAAGGACCATCGTAACGGGGAGGGATATTCCCTACAGATTACTCCGGAACGGATTACGGTACGGGCCGCCGGAGAGGCCGGGGCCTTCTATGCCCTGCAAACCCTCCTGCAGATGACGGAAGAGGGGCAGAACC
>URWP01000093.1 GCA_900551645.1 uncultured Bacteroides sp. | reverse complement strand
TCTTCCGAAATGGCACTCAGGTGCAGGAAAGAAAGCCTATATGTTCATCGATGAAATAGAAATCTTCTGATCTTGATCAGATAACAGAAAATACCCTATCCTACTCAGAAATATACTGAACGGGATAGGGTATTTTTTATAGAACCGTATCTGATATATAATTATTGTTTTGCATTGTAGATTTCCTGAATCTCACTGGCAGAAAGACGGCGAGTATCATAAACACGGAAATTATCTACACTCATGTTTGTACCGGTCAGTGTCATACTTTTATTCAACTGCAGGCTACCTCCCATGGTAAAACTGGTGCCCGTATCATAAGAAGACTGGCTTCCACCATTTTCGCTGAAATGATTGGCATCTTCTGTCAAGGTATAGACTTCTTGTCCGTCTACATAAAGGGTTGTTGTAATGGTAGAATAAGTTGTAACTTCAAAATCAGAAACCAAGGCTATATGATGCCATTTCCCATCAGTAAGTGTAGGATGGACAAAAGCAGGCAGGTTGCTGTACTGATACATATTATTGTAACGGGTTACCAGGAATTTCAATGCTCCGTTACTCATGCTTAAAGTAAACATGGCCTCGCTGCGGATAGACGAACTCAGATGGAAGATATGTCCGTCTTCGAAATCCTTACCCCAGAAACTGATAGTCATCTGACGTGAATCAATGATAGGTTTGGATACAACAAAAGTACTGTTCCCCGTTTTACTGAATTTAACCGCCTTGCTTCCGGCTGTCACTCCTTCTACAAAAGTTGGAGAAGCTGTACCGAATCCGTCGATTCCATTCTCCGTTGCGTCTTCGAAATTGTCATCGAATTTATAATAGGTATAAAGACCCTGAGTCCCAACCGTACCGGCTATTTCACTACCCTTTATGGCAGTTACTGTCACAGTCTCTTTACGGGAGCCGTCAGATATTTCAAGAGAAGTATGAAGGTCCTCGGTCATCATGGCACGGTCTAAAGTAACAGTAATCTGTTTACTACTCTGAGGAGCCGTCACTCCACTCGTTTCAGATACATTCACCCCTGTCCCGTCTGGAACCGTAATGTTCCATACAAGCTCTGCCGTTCCGGTATTACTGATTGTAAATGTCTTCTCCGTACTCTCTTCACCGAAATCCAGAGCTGAAGGTGATATAACCATTTCGGCTACCGCTTTACTGGATTTTACAGTGATGGTCTGTTCTTTAATTCCATCCGAGATGATAAAACTGGTATTCAGGTCGGACGTAAGTTTAGAACGGTCCAACATCACTTTAATAACTTTGGAGCCGTCTGCCTCAACGCTACCTTCTTCAGCCGAAACCGAAAGACATGCTTCGGTTATCCCTGATACATTCCAGTTCAATATCGCATTGCCTGTATTCTTGATTGTAATCGCTTTTTCAGTCTCTCCCGCACCGAAATCCAGTTCAGTCGGTGTGACACTCATTTCAGATTTTGCATTTACAGGGGCACATGACACGGATATCGTGTATGAATTGCCGAAAGCAGACAGACTGATTTTCACATTCTTTGTTTCAGACAGTTTGTCTCGGTCTACAGAAAATATGATACTCTGAGTCTTGCCCGCTGCGATATTACCCGACAACAAGGAAGCTGAAAGCCATGGATTCTCTCCCAATTCAAGTGCCCAGTCTGTAGCTGCATTTCCCTGATTGGTCAACGTTACAACCAATTCATCCTGGGTTGTACCGAAGTTCAGACTAGTAGGATCTATCCGGATGTCGGCTTCCTGTTGTTCCGAAGTCAACAACATATCTCCCGAAGCCTGTTGTCCTGCCACAACTGTTATCTGTTTCGTATTGGTAACATATCCGGACTTCGATATCTGGATAGTGTATTGTCCGGGCTCCATATTCAGGAACTCATAACGCCCGTCACTACCTGTATTGGTAGCCTTGCCCCCTGGATTCAACGATACATGAGCCATAGGAACAGGCTCTCCATTAGTTGCATCATTCACGATACCATAAATACTCCCGGTTGTTTCAACCTGTTCTTCTGTACATGCCACTAATAATGCCAGTGCCAAACAACAGAAAAATCCCCATACTGTCTTTTTGTTTATTCGTTTCATCATACCTTTGTTATATTTAAGTGATTAATCATTCATCTGTCAGGGAATGTATTTACACTCCAGTTAATAAATAATTTCTTTTGTTAACAAAATAAACGAAAAAACAGACAGGTATCTTTTTGATACAAGGATATTACATACAACAAAATCCTTGTAAACAATCATATAAATGTATTGTAGAGAAATCAGAAATCAAGCCGTTCCGGCTTATTTGACAAACATATCTACTCAAACAGGACAAAACCGCTCCACAGAAACTCATCTTCCGGGTTACTTTCCATCAGTTCACGCTGTGTCCTACAAAAAGCGTCAAACATACTGTCACCTCCAATCCAGTGCCGATAGAACGTGGTAATGAACAAAACTGTCTTTGTATCTGATATATTATTAAAATTGGCCAATACAGCTCGGACTCCGGCAACTTTGAATGCCCTGACCAAACCATAAAGACCTTCTCCGGCTCTTGTTTCACCAGCAGCAGACCTACAAGCCGACAACACGACCAGGTCCGTACCAAACAAGTTCATTTGAGAGACATCGTGAGCAGTAACTATACCTGAGTCCATCGCATCATAAGGAACAGGTTTATTCCAATACCGGTTGGCTCCTGTAAGCAGGAAACCATTCCGCATCATCGGATCCTGATAAGCGCTGGAACCGAAAAAAGAGTTTTTATCAAATTCTACAATTCTACCATCCAGAACAGTTTTATCATATCGTAACGAAAAACCGTGAGTAGCAACATGGATAACACTAGGTAAAGCAATCCTGGAAGACAAACGAAGAAAATTAAATTTAGTCGCCTCACTACCCAAAAACAAATGAGACTTCCATCCCTCCGGCAACATAGAATCAATACGAAGTAACTCCTCCCTACTTCCAGGCAGATATTGTGCTCCTTGACCGCGTACACCTTTCAATTCTGGAAGCTGTGAAAAGTAAGCCCCACCAAATCCATACAGATTATACTCTGCAGCTTTGCCGATATTAATATCCTGTTTCAATCTAATAAAATCTTTTGTATTCAAAAGATAATGTATATCGTAACTCTCCAACAATTTCTTCTTTTCATAAAGGATATTATTCCAACCGAAATCAATAAACTCGCCCTCTAAACAAAAATATAATTCTGTCTGATGGTCAAGAAGCCGACGAATAGGTTTCCAGATTTTTTCTGTCTCTTTTTTTTCTACACGAATCTTAAGCAGATCCCATTTCATAGGCAATGAAGCCATTTTTGGGGAATACGAATCAGAAGTAATGACCAAAGCTACGTATTGCCTTTCAATGATATCAACCGGTAAATCTATAATTTTAATAATTGCTTCATGCGGCTTCAAACGATTTCTCAGACTTACCCAATCTTCCAACTGCACCAAAACAGAATTATCCAGACCCATTTTCTTCACTATGGAAACCTGTTTCCGTTTCAAAACCATCAAATCAGTCAATAACTGAAACTTATTAAAATAACGAGGACTACTAGGAAACAGATAATAATCCGGAGAGCAATATAACGAATCAATGGAATCCTGCAAAGTAAGCACACGTGGATGAAGGCCCTTTTTGGTCAGAGAAACTGGCGACGGAGTAATAGCCAACAATTCTTCTTTCAACAAGCTATGATCAAACAGCAATTCACTGACAGGTTTATATCTGATATGACGAAGCGAAAAACTCTGTACAGTATCCAGGTAATATTGTAGAAGAAAACCGATTTCCTCCCGTTCTTCAGGTAACAAATAAGGGAAATCCGGATTCAAATATTTTCTGATTTCACCTAATAGCAGCCGGTATGCTCGGATAGACTGTTCCAAATTCCCATTTTTCTCATAAATATGGGCTACTTGCATAGCATATAGATAAAACAGAGGCATGGTTCCATTCCGAAAAATCTCCTCCTTTGTAAAGGCAGGAGAAACAAGCTTCTTCAACCCAGTCAATACATCTTCTGCATTAGCAGGAAATGGTTGCATAAGATACCGGATAACCTCCTTTTGAGAAACGATTACAGCCCAATTAATTGTATCTTGATGCTGTACTAACGCCAATGCTTTTTCACAGACAGCCAGTGCTTCTTGCAACATTCCTTTCTTTATCTGGTACAGACTATAATCCACCAGATAATGAAGAGTGCATTTCTGAAACCAATCGGAATAAAAGGAGAAAAGATTATCCTGAGACTCGACGTGATGGTTCAAAATGTTTTTTACACGAACCAAATTTAGACTTACATTCAATATATTGTACATTGTGGCAAGATTCAGACTGCTTTCTTCATCCTTGTCAATAAGAGCCCTATTCCTACTGAAATTTATTTCCAGATTTCTCAGAACCATCTCCAACTCCTGCCATGAAAGGCTGTCATCATTCTGTTCCCGAACGAATATTCTTCCAGCTTCCGCAGATAATTCGAAGAAATATGAAGGACATCCTTTCTCTCGGAAATCCAGACTTAACTCATAAAGATTCCATGCATATCGCAGGCTATCATCCGAAAGCGGTTGCAAGTAAGATGTCCCATTCAGTCTTGAAAAATCCTGGGCATGAATAGTTTCTACTCTTATCATACAGATAAACAGCAGAAACATACACGGATATATACAGAATCGTTTCAGAACCATTTCCGTTGTTTTAAGTTTTCATATATCTTTTGTGCCTCTTCCCGGTACAACCCTTTCTGCTTGCTGATGCGGGAAGAAAGTTCCAGTACTTCCTTTCTTTTCCCGTCGTGCAGCAGGCATCCGAGCAGCAACCAGTCACCCGCTTCCTCCTCCTGACCGTTCTGAAGCTCCCGGGCCAATGAATAGGCCAGCTCCAGATTTCCCCGCTGCAAGAAAGCTATTCCCAGAAACATCCTGCTCTTTTCCGTCACTGATGACAGATTATTCTCCGCAGACAACTGCTGATAGCAAGCGAACAAGCTATCACGCTCTCCGGCCATATACCATTGTTCTATGCAACGGTTGATACGGGCAACTTCGGGTGTAGAAAAACCCTCAGAACGCGAACTTTCCCAGACCGGAGGAGTATAACAGGTTTCCATAATCTCCTGAGTAGTGAAACGGTACATTCTTCCATAGAAAGAAAGTCCCGCCAACAGAAGACACAGACAGGCTACTGCCCAGCGGTAAGGGACTGGTATCACAGACTTACGGGGCTTCCTTCCTGTCTGACTCAGCAGTTCCGTTTCGGCTTTCTTCCGTTGTGCTTCTACGATGAGCTGCCTTAGAAATACCTTTTCTTTGAGAGACACATCCTTTTCCATCCGGTTCATGAACTCCGCTTCTTCTTCAGGAGTCATTTCATAGTTCAGGAACCGGTCGATCTCATCCTGTATCTGATTTTCCTTGCTCCTATCCATATCATTTTTTCAGTTTATAAAAAATATCCTTGCCTTCCAACCTGCGTTTCAATTCAAAAGAGAAACGGCGCAGACAAGAATTCTTCTTACTCTTTGCTACCTCTGCCGACTGGTATTCCAACCGTTCGGCTATTTCAGCCATACTCAACCTGTCCCAATAAAAGAACCGTAAAATACGGTTACATACGGAATCATCCTCACTCACTAACCTATACGCTTCTTCCTGGGCATATTTCCAGTCAGTATCCGGCAACAGCTCACTCACCCACTCTGCCACAAGAGGCAGTTTATCTTCCTTCTGGAATCGCTTCAGCACAAGATGCTTGCCGATTCCCAAAAGATAAGTCAGCAGTGAAGCATCCTGCTGCTGATACTTACCTGTCCGGATGTTATCCATCATTAGCAGAAAGCTGTCATGATAAATATCCGATGCCACCTCTTCTTCAAGCTGATACCTCTTCCGGATATAACCTATAAACAGTGGCCGGTAGTGTGCATAGAGCTGCTCAACTCCTTCTTCACGAATCATAGTTTCCGGTAAGGAAGAGTCTGCATTCCGTTTGTTCCAATGAAATGACAATCGCATATCTCTTTACTGATTTTAATAAAACACAGATACGACAAATTGCTCCTCCGTATCACTACATTCCATGTACGGGTGCTGCGATTTGGAAAAACGCCCGGAAGGTAACTGCTGCATAGTTTCATCTACAGCTTCACACCATGCTTCGGCTGTAAATGCATCGTTCCCCTGCTCTACCAACCGTACAAAACTATAGGTCAGCTTTCCGTAATGACATCGGCTTTTCCGACTATAATATTCATAATTTGTCTCCTCGGCCTTGCAGGCGCTCAAGACCAGCGTAGGAGCCTTATTTTCGGCTGATTTCAGTTTCAGGCTACGTTCCAAATGCTTTCCTGGCTGTGGCCGGTAATCTTCCGGAGCAAAAATCTTGTTGGTACCCCGGATATAGACATCAGCGGTATAGCGGTTCGCAGTACCGCTATGACATGCATCCAGCAGTACAAAAACCTGCCCTTTCCTCCCGGCCTTGTAGCGTAACCTGTCAATCCATTCTCCCAACTCATCGTCACACAGATGATTCTCTCCCTCATACATCTCCGGAAGATACCAGAACAACGCATCATAAGGAATCAAGGCTTCATCCAGACCGTCTTCCTCATCTCCGCTCAAATCCATCATCTGCTGGCCGTGACAGGAAAAATGCAGAAATACGTAATCACCCAGGGTCGTGCATTCATACAATTGTTTCAGGGCCTGGCTGATAGCCTTCTTTGTAGCCTCTTCATTACGTAACCGAATTATCTGACTATAATGATTTCTTCCTAACAATTCGGCCATCATCGCCCCGTCATTATCACCATGAATTCTCTCCCATCCATTTTCTGCCGGATATTCACTGATAGCAACAATCAAAGCTCTACCTGTACGGGCGTAGCAACACCCGTATACAGACAGCCAACAGATACAGAATAGGCGGAAAAGAGTCATACACATAAAAATTTTTCTACTGTCCGTTTACCTTTTACGTATTCGGAGGATAAAGATAAAAAGATGTTTTGAATATCCCTAAACAAACCATCTTTTTTCTGTAAACAAGGTTTTTACCACTCAGTAACAATCTTGTTTTGAATAAAAGTAGTGTTTTTTTTAATTTAAATTTGCAATAATAAAAAGGAAAGCTATGAATGAGAAAGTAAATATCTCATATTACACAGCAAAAAAAATGTTGATGGAGTTACTTGCCAATGATTATTTGCTGAAAGATGAAGAAGTAAAAAAGTTACTGAAAGAAATGGCTTCGAAGAACGATGAAAAGAACGGATGTTTACCTCAAAGTACACCAATCATCATAGACACACAGTGTCGTCTGTTCTTTCCGATGTACAGTGACAAAGAAGTGAAGATGTCCTATCTGCCTAAAACGGTATATATCTTTTTCCTGCTTCATCACTCAGGAGTGGAATTCAAGAATCTGGATAATTACCTGAAAGAACTGTATCAGATATACCAGATTGTCTCCGAAGAGAAAAATATAGAGGCAGGAAAAATTAAGAAAAGTCTAAACAACCTGGTGGAACCGGGTAACAATCGCATTTATGAAATTTGCTCCGTCGTCCGGAAGACTTTATCAGAGATTCTTCCAGCAGAACTGGTAACACAATATGCGATTACTGGAAAATGGGGAGGACTTCACAAAATAAAGGCTAAACGCTCGTTACTTGAAATCAGACATGAAAAGCTGAAACAAATTACATTTGAATAATCATGATTGTTTAACATAATTCCATGAAATATGAAAAAATTACCTATCCTACTCCTGGCTGTATGCAGTATGCTGCTGGCAGCCTGTTCGTCAAACACACCAACGAAAGCCGTTGAAAAAGCATTCAATGCACTTATGAATGATGACTATAAAACGTATGCAAGAAGCTTTTATGTAAAAGATAAGTCCAATCCTCAAAAGGTAGAAGACGACATTCAGGATCTGGCCCGAATGATTGAACGGAATGTAGAAAATCATGAGGATGAAAAGGTCAAAAGTTACGAAATTCTGAAAGAGGAACAGAGCAAAACAGGGAAATGGGTCCGGGTCTCTTATAAAATGGTCGACTATGGAAACAAAGAAACCGAAGGAGATTTCTACCTGACAAAGGATGATGACGGAAGCTGGAAGATACTGATGTTCGGAACCGAAAAACTGATGGAAGAATAATCCGGGAGAAACCGACATCACTCTAGTTTAATATAAAAACGAAGGACACAATTATGAAAATTCTGAATAAAATGGAGTCATGGGTCAATAAACTTGACACCAAACTTTTCGGTAAAAAAGAGGAAAACTATCAGCCATACGCCGGCAAATGCTTTATACACATATTATTTGCAGCACTTATCGCCGGTATCATTCTGGCAATCACACAAATCTTTACAACCGGGAAAGATGCCGAGGAGACTGTAGAAACAATAGCCGGACTGGTCATTCTTGTAATCATGATACGCGATGTACGGCGTGGACTAAAATCGGTAACAGGAATCGGCAAGAAAATCGGGTATGTCTTCTTCAATCTGTTCATAACAATGATTGCTTTCCAACTGGCAATGTATGCCATCTTCCTGTTAATGTTCCTCATTGTCGGATGGATTATTTTAGCCATCATTTTTCCGGATAAAGGAGGAAATTTATATGAAGTACATCACGCTGATGGGACAATAGAAAAGGTCAAATCCACACGAGGATTAATGGGCGAAGAAATATTAAATACAAAATATGGCTCTATCAATCCCAATGATCCGGAATACAAAAAATAAAAAGACAATGAAGCGGTACGGTTTTACTCCGATACCGCTTTTTATCCTTTCTCTCCTAACTCTTTCAGCAGATTCCGCCTGGCCACCTTCAATCCGGAAGACAGGTATTCCGGTTCCATAATTTCCAGCGCCTGTCTTAGTTCGGAAAGCAATTCCGGGAAAAAACGGCATTGCAGGTAAGCCAGTTTCATGCAATAGGCACGGATACCGACAGGCTCAGCGGCAGCCATCATCCGTTCCAGACAGAAATCCAGGAAATCGGTACGGATTGTCTCTTCATAGAAAGGCTGACGGAGCAACAGCCCCAACAGCATTCTCCGTTTGGAAATACGCGGGGTGCGCATCGCTTCATCTATCAACGCCTCATGCTTATCGTACAACCATTCGTTATTGGCACGGTCGAAATGTGCGAATATCCAGGCAGCATTCTCTGCCACCCGATCATCGGAATCAAACAGCAATGCATAAAGGGCTTCCTTAACGGAATTATTCTCCTCTCCCTGCGTCAGATAAGCAACCTCCATAATATCGTCTTCACCAATTCGGCCGGTAAGTCGCTTCCGAAGCCATGTGTTCCAGTCTTTTTTCATATTTATACTTTTACAATAGTTCGTTAAAAATTAGCCCAGCCTAAGCGGCTCTGG
>URWP01000092.1 GCA_900551645.1 uncultured Bacteroides sp. | reverse complement strand
CCCTACACCTGGCTAACAGTTCGGCTGTTCGTTACGCCCAACTGTTCAATGTACCGGAAGAAGTAGAAATCCTTTCAAACCGTGGAACCAACGGTATCGAAGGTTCTCTTTCCACAGCCATCGGTTATGCTGCCGTCTCAGAAAAGCTGAACTTCATCCTGATCGGTGATTTGAGCTTCTTCTATGACATGAATGCTCTGTGGAATGTAAATTACGGTTCCAACATCCGTATCCTACTGCTAAACAACGGTGGAGGAGAAATCTTCCATGCATTACCCGGATTGGAACTGCACGAAAACGCCCGTCGTTTCGTCACCGCTACCCATCAAGCCTCAGCCAAAGCCTGGGCAGAAGACCGGGGATTCGAATACTTGTCTGCACACAATGATACGGAACTGGATGCAGCCGTGGCTCATTTTGTACAACCTTCCATCACTAACCGTCCGATGTTACTCGAAGTATTTACCGACAAGGCACAGGATGTAGAGAAATTGAAAGAATATTATCATAACCTCAAACATTAACGCTTATGGCACAAAGAGAATGGAAAACAATCAAAGAATACCAGGATATTCTGTTTGATTTTTACAACGGAATCGCCAAGATAACCATCAACCGTCCGCGTTACCGTAACGCATTCACCCCTACTACCACGTCCGAAATCAGCGATGCGCTGCTGTATTGCCGGGAATGTCAGGACATCAATGTCATTGTGCTGACCGGAGCAGGCGACAAAGCTTTCTGTTCGGGAGGTGACATGCACGTGAAAGGACACGGAGGCTATGTAGGAACCGACGGTGTACCTCGTTTAAATGTGCTGGATGTGCAAAAACAAATTCGTTCTATCCCGAAACCAGTCATTGCCATGGTAAACGGTTATGCTATCGGAGGAGGTCATGTACTTCATGTAGTATGCGACCTGACCATCGCTTCTGAAAATGCTATTTTCGGACAAACCGGTCCACGCGTAGGTAGTTTCGACGCAGGCTTCGGTTCATCTTACCTGGCTCGGATTGTTGGTCAGAAGAAAGCCCGCGAAATTTGGTTCCTCTGCCGTCAATATTCAGCTCAAGAAGCCCTCGATATGGGTCTGGTAAATAAAGTCGTTCCTTTCGATAAGCTGGAAGATGAAGTCGTAGAATGGGCAGAAACCATGATGCAACACAGCCCGTTGGCATTGCGCATGATCAAAGCGGGACTGAATGCCGAACTGGACGGGCAAGCTGGCATCCAGGAACTGGCCGGAGACGCTACCATGCTGTATTACATGACAGAAGAAGCTCAGGAAGGCGGTAAGGCATTCCTGGAGAAGCGCAAACCGGACTGGTCGAAATACCCGAAATTCCCTTAATTTATTTGATAGGAGAACAGAAGAATAACTGTATCTGTCCCAGCCAATTATCCTTCTGTTTTTCCAACATAAAATTCTTCATTTCCCTTTCTTCTTTTTTGTTTTAAACCAATACCTGTCAAACTGACGAAAAAACAACGGTACTTGTGCATGTCGCACATTCATGGCAAGAACCCACGAATGGAATTTCGCCCACAGATTCCGTTTTCGTGTCAATGTCAAGAAACTACACCAACACTAAAACTCCTCTTAGCCTATGTATCAAATAGAAATCATTCCGCGTACCCTGCATTTCAAACAACCGGCAGGAACTTCGCGCGGTATCTATACCACCCGTCAGGTATGGTACCTGAAAGTTACCGACCCACAAACCGGACAAAGTGGAATCGGCGAATGTGCCCCTCTACCCGCATTGAGTTGCGACGATTTGCCCGATTACGAAACCATTCTGACAAGTCATTGCCAAAAAGTAGCACAGACCGGCCAACTAGATATCGACAAACTCCGGCCTTATCCGTCCATGCTTTTCGGATTGGAAACAGCTCTCCTTCACCTTCAACGTGGAAGTGTCCGGTTATGGGATACATCTTTCTCTCAAGGGAAACTAGGAATTCCCATCAACGGACTGATTTGGATGGGAAATTTTGAGGAGATGTATCATCGCATCGAAGAAAAGATGAAAGCTGGCTTCCGTTGCATCAAAGTCAAAATAGGAGCCATCGATTTCCAAAAGGAACTGGAACTGCTCGGACATATCCGCAACCATTTCTCACCCGAACAGATTGAACTCCGCGTCGATGCTAACGGAGCATTTACCCCAAAGGAAGCACTAACCCGACTGGAAGCTTTGAATAAATTCCATCTGCATTCCATCGAACAACCTATCCGTGCCGGACAATGGCAAGAAATGAAACGTCTGTGTGCCGAAACTCCCTTCCCGATTGCCCTTGATGAAGAACTTATCGGAGTGAACGATACGGAACAAAAAATCGAACTGTTGGAAACTATCCGACCGCAATACATCATTCTGAAACCTTCTCTCCACGGAGGAATCGCCGGTTCCGCCGAATGGATCCGGCTGGCCAAAGAACGAAATATCGGTTATTGGATTACATCGTCCTTGGAATCGAACATCGGACTGAATGCCATAGCCCAATGGTGTGCGACCTTAAACCCTACACTTCCACAAGGATTGGGTACTGGACTGCTGTTCACAGACAACATCGATTATCCGTTCGCTATCGAAGGAGATTGCCTCCGGTTCCATCCGGAACAGCCCGAACCGGATTTCGAAACCTTTTTTACACACGAATGAAAAATCAGCTATGGAACAGATAACCATCTTAGGAAAAACCTATACTGCGGAAGAAGTCTCTGCTCCCTTTGATGAGGAAAGTAGTCAAGCCTGTGGCCTCAGCCAGTTACAACTCAAGTTCCGGGAAAAATATGGGACGGAAAGTTTTGAAGCTACTTTAGCCAACTTCCTGGCCGAATGGTTTAATCCACTGCCTGTCCTGAAAGTACAGACCTCCGGCTCTACCGGTACTCCCAAAGAACTGTGGGTAGAAAAAGAACGGATGCGAAACAGCGCCCGTCTTACCGTGTCCTTCCTGGGACTGCAAGCGGGCGATACAGCCCTAATCTGCATGCCCTTAAAATATATCGGTGGAAAGATGGTGATTGTTCGTGCCATTATAGCCGGACTAAACTTAATACCAGTCAAACCTTCCGGACATCCGATGAGTACCCTGGAAATAACTCCGGTTTTCGCAGCCATGACCCCGATGCAAGTTTTCAATTCGATACAGATAGCCGAAGAAAAGGAACGGCTGGAACAAATACGGCACTTAATTATCGGAGGAGGAGCCATCGATACAGAATTGGCACTGGCACTAAAAAAATTCCCTCATGCCGTATGGAGTACCTACGGAATGACGGAAACCCTGTCACACATTGCCTTACGCCGACTTAACGGTTCGGAATCTTCCGAATGGTATACACCATTCAGTCAAGTAAATTTGAGCCTTTCTGCTGAAGGAACTTTGGTTATACAAGCTCCATCAGTCAATCCGGAAACACTTGTCACAAATGATTTAGCGACATTCAATTCTCAAGGACAATTCCGCATCATCGGACGGAAAGACAATGTTCTCAATACCGGAGGAGTGAAGGTACAAATAGAACAGGTGGAAGCTCTGCTGCAACCTTTGTTGCCTTTCGCTATCCAGATAACCGGCGTGCCCGACCCTAAATTCGGCGAACGCATTGTGTTGCTGGCAGAAACCGGAGAATCACTCAACGAAACGCAACGTCGGTTGCTAGAAGAAGCCTTCGGGAATCTTCCGCCCTACTGGCGTCCCAAAGAAACAATACCCCTACCCTCACTTCCGAAAACCGGATCCGGAAAACCTGACAGAGCCAAGGCCAGACAAATAGCTTCAGAACACATTAACAGATAATAGTCAATATCTAAAAGAATTCCCTTTACCTTTTTCAGATACTGTTATCGAAAAGGTAAAGGGATTTTGTGCAAACAACTAAAGATTTTCCCGCAAACAAGAAAAATGATTATAAAGCACAAGTACCGCTTCCACCATAATCGGAGCCAATCTCTCCTTCATATTCCGGATGACGCTTTAACCAAATTGCAGCATACGAACAAGTAGCAACTGGTTTTAACTGATGGCAGCGAGCATAATCGTATGCTGCTTTTACTAATATAGAAGCAATTCCTCGCCCACCTATTTCTTCCGGAACAATGGTATGACGGATATCCAATCCACCATCGTGTATTTCGTATGCTACATGGGCAGTATATCCGTCTACCTCCACCCGAAACCTCTTCTTTATTTCATCATGCTGTATATCCATATTCAACTTACATTTATAATTGATTTTCCGTAGGCAAGATAACGCTTTTTATCAGAATCAGGAAAAAATAACCAGATATTTTCATCCAAACACGAAAATACTTTTTCTGTTAAAGTCCAATTATTATAAAGAGAGAGACACTCATCTGTTTCACGTATTTATCAGTCCGACTGAATTATCAACATTATTTCGTCCATGACAAGCAAAATTGAACATAAATTATAGCATTATCTCTGAATTTTTCTTAAATTCGCAAAAATAATATCAGTATACTCAATGTCGATTATCCATCACTCCACACACTTGACCATGAAACTACTGCTAACGGGAATATTATTTTGCACCTGCACTGCGACTCCTACTTCTGAACAACAGATAGCAGAAGATCTGCAGAATATTCATTTCAAAGAAGGGGATATTGTTTTTCGTGAAGGAACAGGATGGGAAAGCCGAATCATCCGGATGATGGATCCACACGGTGAATACACCCATACAGGCATAATAACAAATAGCAAAGGAACTTGGCTAGTTATCCATGCAGTACCCAATGAACCAGATTATGAAGGAGACATAGACCGAGTAAAAATAGAACCTGTCACATCTTTCTTTAATAAATCGCGAGCCATTCATGGTGAAGTAAAACGAATCGACGACTCACTTAAAGCAAAGAAAGCAGCCTCCATAGCTTTCCAACTTTATCAAAGACATACCTTATTTGATCATGACTATGACGATACGGACTCCACTCGCATGTATTGTACAGAACTGGTAGATTTCGCTTTCTGCAAAGCAGGAATCAACCTGACTGATAAACAGGATCGAAGAAGTGGTTTTTCCGGATTTACCGGAAATTACCTTTTTCCTACAGAACTGTGTAAAAGTCCTCAACTGACAAGTATTTTTAAATATTAATTTTCTATTATTAACCTTTTAAAAACCAATGACTATGAAAAAATTTGTAGGATTCATTACCCTGTTATTTGGTGCCTTGTTCCTGGCTGCTTGCTCATCTTCTACTCCATCGGATGTAACCAAAAAAGCATACGGATACATTCAAGATGAAAATTACGAAAGTTTTGTAGATTTGCTCTATGTAGCTCCAGGAGAAGATGCAGAAAAGGCCAAAAAAGAAAAAGAAAGCCTGGTTTATCTAATGAAGGGATTAAGCGGACAAGACTCTGACAAAAAAGATAAAGTGAAAAGCTACGAAGTCATCTCCGAAGAAATTGACGAAACCGGTGAAGAAGCTATTGTCAAGATGAAAGTAGTGTATGAAAACGGAAAAGAAAAAGAAGAAAAAACGAAACTGAAAAAGGACGAAGACGGCAACTGGAAAATACAGCTCAGCAAATAACATCTTCTATCTCCAATTCATCGAAAATAGACCTTATAAAGACCAATAATCAAAGCTAGGAAAAGAGGCAATCCTCCACCATGAGATGCCTCTTTTTCTTGATGCACTATGCGTTAAAAAAATCAGTCAACAGGGATAACAATTTCTGTTCCGTTTTCCCAACCGGCAGTTTCTACTCCTACCGTTAACCCTGTAGCTGTCTTCTTTACATTAAATATACAAAATGTCCCAGGCAAAAATCTTTTCAAAGACTCACTTGCAGCCAAAGGAAGTTCTGTATTAAACACTTCACCATCATCCATCGTTACTTTAATGGTCAATGTAGTATGACTAAAATCATCAGTTGGTAATACAGGCAAATAAGCTTTGTGTGTTTCACCGACAGGCAATAAAAAGCCATTTCCAATGAAACTTAAAGAAGTAGAAGAAACTGAAGTCCCCGTTACGTCAACCGATTCCTAGGTTATAGGATTGAAAGATGCCTGAGAATAAAATATCGGGCTACCATCCGATGTAGCCAACTCTATATTTCTGACATAATGTTTCTGATTTGTAAAATTGGCTATTTTAAAAATAATCAAGCTCGTAAGATGTCTGAACATGACTCCCGTAAGTTGTGAAGGACATTCATCCCTTTGTACCGGAGCAGCGTACATAGCTCTATATGTTCCCAAATGACGGGAATCATCCAATTCTGCCTGTTGAATTGTTCCGTCTACGGGAACAGACAAATGAACATTACCTTCCCTATCAAAATCCAATGAAGGATATATACCATAATAATAATAGGGGGCGACTTTATCTCCTACATATTCAAAAATGGCTGACCCGATAGAAGATTCACCTTTCAATACAAACTCACAGGGAACAACATCATTTACATCAGAACCGATCATCATTTTAATTTTGTCAGATTTATCCCATCTTACTGGCAAACGACTACCACTTACCACCTGACTTTCATCAACCGAGGCCTTGGTTTCAACTTCTGAAACAGTCATAATCATCTTCCATTTATCATCCCCTGTAGCTATATCCTCAATAATTCCATCAGATACACCGTTACAAGACACTAAAGTCAACATGCCGGCTATTCCCCAAAAGAAACCTTTTCTAGTTATCATTACAATCGTCAGTTAAATCTTACCATTCACCCCAAAAATCATCTCCTGCGGTTTCAAAAGTAGATGAACATAACACTCCCTCCATATCCACCTCTATACATTCACATACCGGGGCAACATAAATTTCTTTTTTATCTGTCAATTCAACGTTATTTTTCATAAAACAAATTATTTCAAATAGATTTTTTACCATTTTTCAACACTGTAGAATCAAACAACCCATTTTCTGACTTTGTTTACTGACATACATAAAAAATTCACCGGAACCCGATTTTCATGATATAAATCAAGTTCCGATGATATTTCTGCTATCGGATAATGAAAAGAAAAGCACTATCTGATTACATGATCTGGAGAAAACGGAAACAGACAATGCTCATTCATCCGCCCTATACTCCAGGATATCGCCTGGTTGACAGTCCAGCTCCTTACAGATGGCTTCCAAGGTAGAAAAACGTATCGCTTTGGCTTTCCCTGTTTTCAGGATGGAAAGGTTAGCCGGTGTAAGGTCAATCCTCTCTGCAAGCTCTCCTAGCGAAATTTTCCGTTTCGCCATCATCACATCTAGATTTACAATAATCGGCATAATGATTCAGTTTAATTTTCGTTTTTTTTCTCACCTTCTTCCCACACATTCCACCAGCAGGTATAACGCCTGATCAGCAGACGATGCAAGTACATTCCACCATAAATCATCCCCACCATAACCAACACCCGGTTGGAGCTCTTCTCTATCTGCGGCTCAACAAACAACCAGTAGATGATGGTCAATACCATCAAAGTAAGCATTGTGGTCAGAATAATACCGGCTGCCGCCTTCCATTTAGCATATCGTTTCATGGTTTTCATCCTTACATTCAAATTTAAATGGTCAGATCATTTTCTTGTTTCAGTCTAATAGCTACCACGAAAACCTCAGTAAGCAGTATCAGAACAGCCATATACATCCAACTAAATTCAAAAGGAGAAGCTGCCTGAATCGTATATCCTGGTATTTTCAGTTGTACGATAGCATCCTGCGTTTCACTCCACATCTGAAAATATTTAGCGATATGGTAAAAAACAATGCTGTAGATACTCCATCGCATACGACGAATATTGAGAGGAGAAAAAATATCTTTTCGTACGACCGAAATCAACACCCGTATCAGACAATAAAACCCATATAATGAGGCTAATCCGGTAATAACCAATAATACATTGGCAAAAATAGTCATACCACTGATTGAAATGTAAGAACGGCACTTGGTAAAACCAGCTGGGACAGAGACACCAATCTGCGGATTAACCAAACTTACTGCAGTATCAGGTAATACATCAAATATTATAGGAATAGCTTTGTCATAACCCGGATCTGTGCGTTCCATACTGATTGAAGCAAATTCGTCCACTTCATTCCAACCATCCTTAAAACTTCCCACAAATTCAAATAACATAGCTAATAGAGCTATCAATCCTAAAATCTTAAAAGTTTTCATCGTGTTTATTTGTTTTGAATGAATACATTTTCATCGTTTTGACTCTCCACCTCTTCAATCTCATGCCATACTGCCGGTTGAGCAACCAGCTTCTTCTGGAACAGGTAGACGCAGAGTACAGTGACTACACCGCCATCCAAGCAGCACCCTGCGGACCGTATTCAGAAACCATGGTGGCATCCGGATTGTCGGTAATCAAAAAACCGAGAACCGCTGTACTGTTATTGACAAAGTGCATCAGAATACCGGGAAGCAGACTGCCGGTACGGTAATACATCCATCCTAATGCCAGTCCGATAACAAAGGCGAAAGGAGCCTGCACCCAGTTTCCGTGTACGACCCCGAAAACCAGTGACGAAAAGACAATAGCGCCTGCCGGATGCTTCCACTTACGGAGCAGATGTCCCTCGATTGCTCCACGGAACAGAAGTTCTTCCACAATCGGTGCCATGATGACAACAGCTATAATCCCCAACGGATGACGCATGATCATTTCAAAAGTTTCCTGCATACTGTTGGGCAAATCGGCCAATTCACTCAAATAATTGGTCCATAATCCCATGGCCAGAATAAAAACGACTGAAGCAATCAGCACTTTCGGTGAACTGCAATAACTCCATGTCTTCCGGTCAAGCGGTACATACTTTCCGGCCAACAGATGGATGCCCATAGCAGCCGTAGAAAGTATCTGTGCCAACAGAATGAGTGAAGTATACGTACTGTCAGATGTCTGAGGTACTTCGTAAACACCCGTGAAAATCATGTATCCACTGATAAATACTCCCATGAAAGCCAACTGGTAGGCAAAGAAATACAATAATAGTTTAATGGTGCGTCCCATAATCGTTTACATGTTTAATGGTTAGAATAACTGGTTATCTGTCATCTCTTGGAGCGTTGAAGTTGTATGCCACGTCAGCAACGTATGGTCACTGCCGATACAATAGACACTCTGCCGACGGTTCCGTCCGAAACTGCGACGTGTCTCATCCCATTCAGCATAATCCATGATGTAGAGAGAATCTTCCGAAGCCATCGTCAGCAGATAAGCGGGTTTCCACGTCCGACTGTCCATCTGCCACCGATATGCTTTCTTCCCGGTCCTGTTTCCCAAACTGTCATACTGATATTCATATTTCCATTTGGGAGTCAGCGTTTTGCCGTCTTCGTTCAAGATCGATACCATCAAAGTATCCTGGTTTTCTCCATAAACGAATGTTTCTTTTGCATTTGCACTTGCAGCTGTCAATGTCATCAAAGCGGCAGCGATAC
>URWP01000091.1 GCA_900551645.1 uncultured Bacteroides sp. | reverse complement strand
TCCTGAATTGTATGCTATTGTTGCTTTGGCTGCAACCTTCTTGATGGGATCTGCTTTGGCATAATTGCCAATATTCATTTATATTGCGCCGGGAAGTCTGGAAAGGGTTCCCGGCGTTGTTTTTTGGGTGAGAAGGATGTTATGAGGTAGTCATTTTGTAGCCATATTTTATCAGTTCTAAGATGTTCTGGCTGGTGGATACTGAAGTTTTAAATTGCGCGGATTAGTGTAAGTGAATTGTGTAAATCTGTAAATAATGTTATTTGTGTGGTAGATTACTTTCTTTTTAGAATCAGTACATACAAAATCTTTATGTAAGAAAATAGTTTGAATTTCTTCTTGTATTTCAATGTTTTTTGTATCTTCGCAGCCGATTAGAAAATACTTGAAACAATGATGAAACAGCTTTTGAATCCTGATTATATTTTCGAATCAAGCTGGGAAGTCTGTAATAAGGTAGGAGGAATCTATACCGTTCTTTCTACACGTGCCAAGACACTGCAGGACAGTTATCCCGACAAGCTTTATTTTATTGGTCCGGATGTATGGTCAGGTAAGGAAAATCCTCTTTTCGTAGAGGATGATGCTTTGCTGAAAGCATGGCGCGAACACGCTTTACAAGAAAGTGGGCTGAAAGTGAGGATTGGTAGATGGCAGGTGCCTGGTTTTCCGATAGCCATCTTGGTGGATTTTACACCTTTCTATGCAGAAAAGAATGACATCTTTACACAGGCATGGATGGATTTCAAAGTTGATTCTTTACATGCCTATGGCGATTATGATGAAGCGTCTATGTTTTCATATGCTGCCGGAAGAGTAGTGGAGAGTTTCTACCGTTATCATTTTACATCTAAAGATAAAGTCGTTTATCAAGCGCATGAATGGATGACGGGGTTGGGAGCTCTGTATATTAAGAAACATGTACCTGAAATTGCTACAGTGTTTACTACTCATGCCACTTCTATCGGCCGTTCCATCGCTGGTAATAATAAACCTTTGTACGACTATTTATTTGCATACAATGGAGACCAGATGGCTCGCGAGCTGAATATGGAATCCAAACATTCCATTGAAAAACAGACAGCCCATAATGTCGATTGTTTTACCACTGTCAGTGAAATTACTAATAATGAGTGTAAGGAATTGTTGGATAAACCAGTTGATGTAGTACTTCCGAATGGTTTTGAAGATGATTTCGTACCAAAAGGATTTGCTTTCGTTGCTAAACGGAAGAAGGCCCGTAAGGCTATGCTGACGTTGGCCAATAAACTGTTGGGTGAGGAATTTTCGGATGATACGTTGCTTATCGGTACGAGTGGACGTTATGAATTCAAGAATAAAGGAATTAATGTCTACTTGGAGGCTTTGAATCGTTTGACGCGTGATAAAAACCTAAATAAGAAGGTTTTGGCGTTTATCAATGTACCAGGGTGGGTAGGCGATGCCCGTGAAGATCTGATAGAACGGTTGAAAAGCAATAAGAAATTCAATACACCGTTGGAAGTACCTTTCATAACTCATTGGTTACATAACATGAGTCATGATCAGGTCTTGGACATGTTGAAATATTTGAATATGTCAAATGGTCCGGAATCAAAAGTGAAAGTAATTTTTGTTCCCCGTTATTTGGATGGACGTGACGGTATTATCAATATTCCTTATTATGATTTGATTATTGGTAATGACTTGAGTGTGTATCCATCCTATTATGAACCATGGGGATATACTCCGTTGGAAAGTATTGCTTTCAAGGTTCCTACCATTACTACTGATTTGGCTGGTTTCGGCTTGTGGGTAAACTCTACATTGGGTCATTCCGGTACATTGAAAGATGGTGTATCTGTTATTCATCGGACAGATTACAATTATTCTGAAGTGGCTGATGCCATTCGGGATTCTATTACAGAATTCTCTCATTTGTCAGATACTGAGATAAAGAAGATTCGTGAGAAAGCGGCTTCTATAGCCGAAAAGGCACTGTGGAAACATTTTATACAGTACTACTATGAAGCGTATGATGTTGCTTTGCGCAATATGCAAAAACGCATTTCCTCTGCTAATGTAAATAATGATTAACCTTTTTTTGAAATATGAAAGTTAGAACTAATTATGTAAATGATCCGGTTTGGAGAGAAGTAACTGTCAAATCACGTATTCCAGAATCATTGCAGATGTTGCAGGAATTGGCGCATAATATCTGGTGGTCATGGAACTACGAAGCTACAGATATGTTCAAATCATTGGATCCTGAAATCTGGAGTCTGGTAGGACAGAATCCGGTTGCATTCCTGGAACGCTTGAATTATGAAAAATTGGAAGCCCTTTCTACCAATAAGGAAGTATTGGATAGAATCAATAAGGTCTATGCCAAATTCAAGGCTTATATGAGCGAAAAGCCAGATAGCAGCCGTCCGTCAGTCGCTTATTTCTGTATGGAATACGGCTTGACTCATGTTCTGAAGATTTATTCAGGTGGTTTGGGTATCTTAGCCGGTGACTACATGAAGGAAGCTTCCGACAGTAACGTCGATATGTGCGGTATCGGTTTCTTGTATCGTTACGGTTATTTCAGCCAAAGTTTGTCAATGGATGGACAGCAGGTTGCCAACTATGAACCTCAGAATTTTGCTAGTCTGCCATTGGAACGTGTAACCGATGAAAACGGTAAGCCGTTGGTTCTGGATGTTCCATATCTGAATTATTATGTACATGCTTATGTATGGCGTGTAAATGTTGGTCGTGTTCCTTTGTATCTGTTGGATACAGATAATGAAATGAACAGCGAATTTGACCGTCCTATTACTCATCAGTTGTATGGTGGTGATTGGGAAAACCGTCTGAAACAGGAGATCCTGTTGGGTATCGGTGGTGTATTGCTGTTGAAGAGACTGGGTATTAAGAAGGATGTTTATCATTGTAACGAAGGACATGCAGCTTTGTGTAACGTGCAGCGTCTGTGCGATTATGTAGAAAGCGGTATGTCATTCGATGAAGCATTGGAAGTTGTTCGTGCTTCTTCATTATATACTGTACATACTCCGGTTCCTGCCGGTCACGATTACTTCGATGAAGGTCTGTTCGGTAAGTACATGGGAGGTTATCCGCAGCGTATGGGTATTTCTTGGCAGGATTTGATGGATTTAGGTCGTATTAATCCGGGCGATTCCAACGAACGTTTCTGTATGTCTACTTTCGCTTGTAACACTTGTATGGAAGTGAACGGTGTAAGTTGGTTGCACGGAAAGGTTTCTCAAGAAATGTTCTCTGGTATTTGGAAAGGTTATTTTCCGGAAGAAAACCACGTAGGATATGTAACAAACGGTGTACACTTCCCGACTTGGTGTGCTTCTGAATGGCAGAAACTGTATGCAAAACATTTCGACAAGAACTTCTTGAAAGACCAGTCTAACCCGAACATCTGGGAAGCTATTTACAATGTACCTGATGAAGAAGTCTGGAAGACTCGTGTTGCCTTGAAGAACAAGTTGATTGATTACATCCGTCAGCAGTTCCGTGATACATGGTTGAAGAACCAGGGAGATCCTTCACGTGTTGTTTCTTTGATGGATAAGATTAATCCGAATGCATTGTTGATTGGTTTTGCCCGTCGTTTTGCTACATACAAGCGTGCTCATCTGTTGTTTACAGATTTGGATCGTTTGGCTAAGATTGTCAACAATCCGGATTATCCGGTTCAGTTCCTTTTTGCCGGTAAGGCTCACCCGCACGATGGTGCAGGTCAGGGATTGATCAAGAAGATTGTAGAAATCTCTAAACGTCCTGAATTCTTGGGTAAGATTATCTTCTTGGAAAATTATGATATGAAGTTGGCTCGTCGCTTGGTATCTGGTGTTGATATCTGGATGAATACTCCGACTCGTCCGTTGGAAGCTTCCGGTACATCTGGTGAAAAGGCTTTGATGAACGGTGTTGTCAACTTCTCTGTATTGGATGGTTGGTGGCTGGAAGGTTACCGCGAAGGTGCAGGTTGGGCGTTGACAGAAAAACGTACTTATCAGAACCAGGAATATCAGGATAAATTGGATGCTACTACTATCTACAGCATTCTGGAAACTGAAATCCTGCCGTTGTTCTATGCCCGTAACAAGAAGGGTTACTCTGAAGGTTGGGTGAAGACTATCAAGAACTCTATCGCTCAGGTAGCTCCTCACTATACAATGAAACGTCAGTTGGACGATTATTATAGCAAGTTCTACTGCAAGGAAGCTGCTCACTTCAAAGAATTGGCTGCAAACGACTATGCACGTGCCAAGGCTTTGTCAGACTGGAAAGAAGAAGTGGCTGCCAAGTGGGATGAAATTCAGGTTCTTTCTGTTGACAGATGTGCTGAACTCCAGCAGGGTCATGTAGAAAACGGAAAAGATTATACTATCACTGTAGTAGTAGACGAAAAGGGTCTGAACGATGCTATCGGTATCGAACAGGTAGTAACTTATACCAACAGCGATGGCAAGGAATGCATCTATTCTGTAACTCCGTTGAAGCTGGTTAAGAATGAAGGCTCTATCTATACTTTCGCTGTTACTCATAGCTTCTCTAATGCCGGCAGCCTGAAAGTGTCTTACCGTATGTTCCCGAAACATCCGGACTTGGCACATCGTCAGGACTTCTGCTATGTACGTTGGTTCGTAGGATAATCTTTACAGATTTTATCTGATTTGATAAAATGAGGGTGTATTTTTCAGTACACCCTTTTTTTATTCTCTTTTTAGCGTGAAATTTCTTAATAAATCTGAATGTCATGCAGTAAATACAGACTTTTTTTCTTTTGTGAGTAAAAGAGATTAAAATATATTTTTACTATGAAAGGATTAAAGTATTATTTGAGTGCTTTGTTGGTGGGGACTTGTGGAATGTTCCAAAGTTGTGATTCAGATGACGGCTTTTCCATAGGCGATATCGGACGTGATTGGGTAACGGTTCATGTTGAAGGAACAGGAGCTTATAGTTTTACAGGTGATACGTGGGGAACCATGTGGCCGGCAGCAACAGCTATATGGGGATATAGACCAGTAGAAGGTCAGCGAGCTATTCTTTATTTTAACCCGTTGTATGAAAATTTCCAGTCGTATGATTATGGTATCAAACCGGAGTATATCTACGATATCCTGACAAAGTCTGTGGAAGAACTGACTTCGGAAAATGAAGAAGAGTATGGAAACGATCCGGCTTATATCAAGGATGCTTGGATAGGTGGAGGTTATTTGAATCTGGTATTTGCCCAGCATGTTCCACAAAAGGAACCTCATCGGGTGAGTCTGGTACGTGCTACAGATGAATTGACAGATGAGGGATACATCCAGCTGGAATACCGTTATAACACTTATGGAGATACTTTGGATGTGCGTATGATTGAAGGAGCCGTAAGCTATAATCTGAATACTTTGGATTTAGAGAATGCCAAGGGCATCCAGTTGAAAATCAACGATGCAGTGAATGGAAACCGTGAAGTAATCTTTACCCGTATGGATGAAGACACACCGGAGGCTGCTAAGGAACTGGATTTTTCAGAAATGAATGCCCGTTGAAAGGTTCGTTGGGATTGGGTATAAGAAACTGTTTTTGATGCTTCCTTTCAGGTCATGTCAGGTCTGGGAGGAGCAAGCGATAAGATTTCTGTCTGTTCGTTTGCAAGAAGTCAAAACAGTTTCTTATTTTTGTAGTGTTCGGATAGATTTAAACAGACTTTTATGAAGATATTGATTGTAGAAGATGACAATGATTTACGCGAAATCACAACGGCTTCGCTGGAAAAAGAACGCTACGTGGTGTCTCAAGCTCCTGATTATCGGACTGCACTTCGGAAGATAGAAGATTATGATTATGACTGTATTCTGTTGGATATCATGTTGCCGGATGGTTCCGGCCTGGATTTGCTGAACGAACTGCATGCACTGGGCAAGCGTACCAATGTTATCATTCTTTCCGCAAAAGATTCATTGGAAGATAAGGTGCAGGGATTGGATTTAGGAGCTGATGATTATTTGCCCAAACCCTATCATCTGGCTGAACTTCATGCACGTATCAAGAGTCTGTTACGTCGTAACCAACGGGAAGGTGAGCGTAAGGTAAAGTGTGGAAATGTCGAAATTGTTCCGGATCTGTTCAAGGTCAAAGTCGCAGATGAGGAAATAGAACTCAATCGGAAGGAATATGATATTCTGCTTTATTTCATGTTGCGTCCCGGAAGACTGGTCAATAAGTCTACACTGGCAGAATCTGTGTGGGGAGATCACATTGATCAGGTGGATAACTTTGATTTTATTTATGCACAGATTAAGAATCTGCGGAAACGTCTGAAAGAGGCCGGAGCAACAGTAGAGTTGAAGGCTGTTTATGGAATCGGTTATAAATTGGTGGTAGAATGAGACTGTTCAAACTTGCTATGTGGAGAATGGCGGCTGCCATGGTTGTGATACTTACAGCATGGGCGGCTTTTTTCTATATGGCTGTCATGGAGGAAGTGAATGATGAAGTAGACGATTCTTTGGAAGATTATGCAGAAACTCTTATGATCCGTTCACTTTCTGGTGAAGAGATGCCGACATCGAGCAACGGTTCGAATAACCAATATTATTTGTATGAAGTTACGGCAGAATATGCTTCCCGTTATCCACACATTACTTATCATGATGAGATGGTCTATATTTCTCAGAAGGAAGAATATGAGCCGGCTCGTGTGCTGATTCAGATTTTTCAAGTGGGAGATGGAAGTTTCCGTGAATTGGTAGTCTATACGCCCACTATTGAGAAACAGGACCTCCAGCAAGCTATGTTAGGATGGATTGTGTTCTTGTATGTTCTGCTCTTTTTGGCTATTCTTTCGGTCAATGCGTGGGTGTTCAGACGGAATATGAAGCCCTTGTATGTATTGTTGGATTGGTTGGACAGTTATCGGCTGGATATCCGTTCCAAACCTTTGGAGAATCCTACTCGTGTCACCGAATTCCAAACGCTGAATGAGGCTGTATTACGTTCCATAGAGCGTAGTGAGGCTTTATACGAGCAGCAGAAGCTGTTTATCGGCAATGCTTCGCATGAGATGCAGACTCCTTTGGCTGTATGTAGAAACCGTCTGGAGATGTTGATGGAAGACGAAACGCTTACAGAAAAACAGCTGGAAGAGTTGGCAAAGACTCATCAGACCTTGGAGAACCTTACACGGATGAACAAGGCACTGCTGATGCTCTGTAAAATTGAGAACCATCAGTTTGTAGATGTCCGTTCTCTTTGCCTGAACGAACTGATGGCTCATTACCTGGAGACATACAGCGAGGTATACGGTTATAAACAGATTCGGGTAAAGATAGAGGAGCAAGGAAGATTCTATACTGATATGAGTGAATCGTTGGCTATGGTTCTGGTGACTAACCTGCTCAAGAATGCCTTTGTACATAGTGACGAAGGGGGTGAAATTCGTATTTCCTTTACTGATTCGGTTTTCAGTATATCGAATGAAGGAGGAGAAGCTTTGGATGCCGGCCGTATCTTCGAGCGTTTTTATCAGGGAGCCAAAAAAGAAGGGTCTACCGGCCTGGGACTTGCGCTGGTGAAATCCATCTGTCGGGTCAGCCAGCTGTATATTTCCTATTCTTTCAGTGAAGGTCGGCATGTCTTTTCTGTTAAAAAATGATTTTTTTCATATTGAAGCATCTGTTTTCAGTTTCTTTTCAGATTCACTGCTGATATTTGTCGTAGAAACTTAAAACAATTATTTATTTACCTTTTAAAATACGATGCTTTATGAAACGATTCTTTTTAATGCTGATGTGTGTGTTCACAATGTCTACAATGGTAATGGCGGATAATGAAAAACCGATTCAGGTGGGTGAACTGCCGACAAAGGCACAGACTTTTATTTCTACGTATTTCAAGTCGCATAAGATAGCGCTGGCTAAGGTAGAGACTGAACTGTTTTCTAAGATGTACGATGTCATCTTTACGAATGGAGAGAAATTGGAATTCTATAAGTCTGGAGAATGGCTTGAAGTGAACTGCAAGCAGACAGCGGTGCCTTCGCAGATTGTGCCCGAAGCTATCCGTACTTATGTGAAAAACAATTATCCGGATGCAAAGATTCTGAAGATTGAACGGGATAAGAAAGGATATGAAGTGAAACTTTCCAACCGTTGGGAAATCTCCTTCGACAGCCAGATGCGGGTGATTGATATCGATGATTGATAGATTAATATTCTGTTTGTCAGATTTTTATACTCTATAAAATGAGGGTGTGTCAAAACTAAAATGACTACTCCCCAAAGTTACAGATTGTAACTATAATATTTAAAAGGGTCGTATCAAACTCTGTATAGAGTAATGATACGGCCCTTTCTTTAGTCTTTTAGGATGCTCAAATTTCAAATTATAAGTTCACATTTTCAAAAAATGAGTTTTGACACACCCTCATGGACGGGTAAGAGTTTATCTGTTTTTGTACATGTTTTCGTAATAGTTCTGGTATTCGCCGCTGGTGACGGTCTTTACCCATTCCTGATTGTTCAGGTACCATTGGATGGTTTTGACGATACCTTCTTCAAAGCAGGTTTCCGGATACCAACCCAATTCTTCCTTGATTTTAGTCGGGTCAATGGCATAGCGCTGGTCGTGTCCCAGACGGTCTTTTACGAAGGTTATCAGTGAATCGTTTATCCAGTCGATACGGATTTGTCCCTGTTCGTCCAGTTCCTTTTTCTTCAGTACCTTGCGGTATTCCGGTTCTTCTTCCATCAGCCGGCGTATGGTGGCGATGGTCAGTTTCACGATTTCAATGTTCTGTTTCTCGTTATGTCCGCCTACGTTGTAAATACCGCCGTCCTGTCCTTTGTGAAGTACCAGGTCGATGGCCTTGCAGTGGTCTTCCACATAGAGCCAGTCCCTTACGTTTTTTCCATCCCCATATACCGGAAGCGGTTTATCTTCCAGGGCATTCATCATCATGAGGGGTATCAGCTTTTCCGGGAACTGGTAAGGTCCGTAGTTATTGCTGCAGCGGGAAATGGTCGCCGGCAGGCCGTAGGTACGATGGTATGCACCCACCAGAAGATCGGCTCCTGCCTTGGAGCTGCTGTAGGGAGAACTGGTATGAAGGGGCGTCTTTTCCGTAAAGAAAAGATCCGTTCTGTCCAAAGGCAGATCTCCATAGACTTCATCAGTAGATACCTGATGATACCAACCAATGCCGTATTTCCTGCAGGCATCCATGAGAACAGAAGTACCGATGATATTCGTCTCCAGGAAGATTTCCGGATTCAGAATGGAACGATCCACATGGGATTCCGCCGCAAAGTTCACCACAACATCCGGATGCTCCTCTTCAAAGAGCCCATACACAGCCTCCCTGTCGCAGATATCCATCTTCACAAAGCGGAAATTCGGCTTATCCATGACCGGTGCCAGGGTAGACAGATTTCCTGCGTAGGTCAGCTTGTCCAGGCAGATGATACGGTCATCCAGATATTTTTTCATCATATAGAAAATAAAATTCGAACCAATAAATCCGGCGCCGCCGGTGATGATGATAGTCATAATTGCACTTTACCTTTCCTCTCATACGGTATGAAGATCAGCTGTCCGCTATCCGCTTACCGCTTTCCGATTTTGCTTATCGTTTTTTAATGATTTGAACAACCAACTGGCGAATCGGGAGTCGGAAAACCGTCAGCCGACAGCGG